>CAYGCI010000017.1:0-7555 GCA_964348355.1 uncultured Nitrosopumilaceae archaeon
CAACTGCAGGCAGATTCGTGCCTGATTGCTGCCTAGGCAGGGGCTAGCCTGTTACGTGCCGGGTTGCGCAAGATTGACCCCGTGGTAATCGATGTTGATCCTCGAATCTTAACTATTTCTTCCCGGAATATGGCCTGCCATGGAAGACCAACTAGAGGCAAGGCTGGAGAAAATCCGCTCGTTTTCAGAGTCGGCAAAGCGGCGCGCAAGCCTGTATGCTGACATTTCAAGAATCGAGGACAAGCACACCGCGCGCTCGCTGGGAAGCGTCCAGAGGGCATCCGCACCCGGAAAAAAGCTGCAAAAGATCGGCTTTATCATGCTGTGGGTTCCAGAGCCCACGATGGTCACCGCAGCAATCGGCGGCCCGATGATCCTGGCAGGACGATACCTGGATAAAAAGTACAACAGCTCGACCATATCTGACATCGGCCGCGAGACAAGGACTACCATCTCGTCAATCAACGACTTTAAAAGTACGATCAATTCCCCTTAGTTTTTAAGCAGTCGCCTAGTACGGTGTACCATGCCGACACGGGTTCAGGTCATAGCTCCGATTGCTGCGGCCGCCTTCATTGTGGGGGCAGTCGGACTGCTGTCAATTCCCAGCGACTCAAAGCTGGAGTCCGTCGAGTTCCCCCGGGGGACCATCAAGGTCGGCGACAGGGTCCTGGAGGTGCAGATTGCCGACAACGAGCCCAGGCGTATACGCGGACTGATGTTCCAGGAGCAGCTCCCGTACGATCAGGGGATGTTCTTTGTCTTTGACGAGCCCGGCGTATACTCCCTGTGGATGATCAACATGCAGTTCTCGCTGGACATGATCTGGTTTGACGGGGACGGAAACGTAGTGCACATAGAGACGGACGTCGAGCCGTGCCAGAGCGCAGTCGAAACCATGACCTGTCCCAGCAAGATCCCGTCGGCGCACGCCAGCTATGTGCTAGAGGTGACCGCGGGATTTGTCAAGGACTTTGGCATTGACGGCGACTCCAAGCTGGAGATAATATCAATCTAGGCTGCAAGGCTGTACGCAGTCGCGGCAGCCCGGGGGCGAATGCCGTCACCCGAGACAGGGTTTGTTTCCTAATCCACCATGATTCCTGAAAACCGTTGATATGCCGTATGAGTCAGGCGTGCAAAAGGGCAAAAATTCAGAAAAACATGCAGATTGAGTCAAACAAGTGGAACTAGGAAACGGCCTCCGTGATGCCCAGTCCTCGGTGTGATATGCCTGCCGACATCTCACGTGGTTGGCTGTGTGTCAGCTCTTTCGGTCTTTACAACCTCCCGCTGCTGGAATACCTGCGTGGATACTTCTGTGCCGTCGAATCACAAGCAGCTCGCCCGGAAGATCTAGGCAGCGCAAGTGGCTGCGCTATGAGCGCATGTGTTCCAACGCAATGTGGCACGTGGACTGGCACGAAATGAGGGATCCACGCCTGAAAAAGCTCAATCTGGCAGGCGTATCTTGACGATTCCTCGCGGCGCATAACCGGATTCGGCGTCTTTGAGCACGCGACCTCGGAGAACGCAGTCCTGGTGCTGCGCAAGGCCATCCGGGAGTTCGGGACGCCGGCCCAGATACTCTCGGATAACGGCAGCTGCTTTACGTCGGCCAGGCGCGGCACCCCCAGGGGCAGCTGGACGCCCACGCTGTTTGAGGACGAGCTGCTAGAGCGCAACATCATGCTGCTCAACTCGCGTCCGCACCACCCCAGACCAACGGCAAGCTTGAGGGGGAGCTGGCACGCTTTGGCAAGATAGACGAGCTCATCGAGTTCTACAACAAGCGCAGGACGCACTGGTCGCTTGACATAGAGCGCGCCGAGACGCCCAGGATGGCGTTCCGGAACCGGGAGGCCGCAGAAGCGATCAGGAAAAGAACCCCAAATGGATGGAGGATACCGATGATGGTGCGACATAATTTTCATATAATACATATGGATCGCCGTCCCCGTATGCCTAAATCAGAAAAAGGCGGGAAAGAATCCAAAACCAAAGAGAAGGCCAAGAAAGACAGCGATGAGTGGAAGGAACCCAAGAAATACACAGGGCCTCCGGGATACCATGCCAGGTACGAGCGAAAAAGGAGGGAGGGCGGCAAGAGGTGCAGTCTCAGAATCAAGGCAATCCGCAAGATCCCCCTGTTCCTCCTCAGCACAGAAAAGGACGGAGGGCACCTGGCCTGAACGCGTAAAAACAGTCAGTCTTTCGCGTCTAAAACCCGGGTCATGCATCCATGGTAAAAACACCCGTCGTAGAAACGACGATGTTCCTAGCTTCCTCTGATCCATGCCTGCTTGATCGTGGCCCGCTTTATAGCCAACGCCGGTTGCACGATGCAGTCGCGCTTGCCTTGTCCCAGTACGGCCATGTCATATCCTCCCAGATCATCGGGTGGGTGGTGGGCAGGAGGCGAGTCACCGCAGACGGCTTCGTTCCCCCGGCCTTGCCCCTTTGGCACTACCTGCCATGGTCTTTACGACCATGCCGCATCCTCCGTAGGGCAAACTCCTACCACTGCACGATTAGAAATCATTAAAACCGGACATCCTGCACGTTAACCATTGAATAGAAAGGACTACGAGGCAGTGGCAAAGGGCATCTCGAAGATCAGCCCGTACATCAGGTTCGTGGGAATCGTGGGGCCAAAGGGCGAGCTCAAGGCGCACAGCAGGAGGCCCGGGCTAGAGCCGCTGCTCAACGCAAAGAGCACAAAGTACCAGTTCTCGCACATTGCAATCAGGACGGGGCTCGAGGGGTTCTTTGACAGGAGCCTGGGCCCGGTGGAGTTTGTCTGGGAGGAGAGGGAGAAGGTGCAGATCATATCGTTTGCCATAAAGAAGATCAGGGTATGGATCTCGATTGACAAGAAGGTGGTGCGCTCCGAGGTGTTGAGAATCATCGACGGCTGCCTTCCAATAGTGAAAAGGCACTCAAGGTGAGGCGCCTGCGCTGCCGCAGAACCGGATCGGCCCGGCGCGCAAGCCGGCAGTCACTCGCATAGCCAGTACCCGACATAACCGGAGCTCGTCTTGAAGATGGGGGGGATCCCGGCTGCACTTGTCAAACGCATGGGGGCACCTGTCCACGAACCTGCAGGTACCAGGGGGGCTGGCCAGTCCGGGTGGGATCCCCCCGATTTGTGCGGGTCCCTTCCCCGTGGCATTGTACGCTGAGATCATCCACACGCAGCATGTCCATACAAGACCTGCGAATCACAGCTAAACTTCTGCTTTGTACCCAAGGGATATATGCCAGAATCGGATGGGATAAATCTGATTCAGATGATGCTGCCAATATGCGGGTTTGATGCAAAAAACGCGGTTCTGTGCCCCCAGTGCGAGTCAAAGATAGAGTCGGGGGCGCTTACCAAGGCAGACATCGATGCGGCCTTTATCCTGGCAGGGCTGGCAAAGGAAAACCCGGAGATCGACGGGTTCTCCCTGAAGGGGTGCAGGGAGGTGGGGGGCAATTACGTGATTTACCTTGGAAAGGACGACATTCTGGCAATCAGGCAGAGCAGGACGCTGTACGGCCTGATCCAGGACCGGTTTCCAGGCAAGATCTGGCTCGTGGAATCAGAGGAGGGGGACAAGAGGTTCATCGAGGATCTGCTCTTTCCGACAAAAATCCTGTCGGTCAACTCGGTCTGGGCTCCCGGGGGGGTTCAAAGGACAAAGGCGGTGGTGTCTGGCAGGTGGACCCGCAGGTTTCCAATCGACCTGGATAAGGTAAAGCAGATAGTAAGGGATGCAAGGAATCTGGAGATCGACATCGAGTTTGAGGAGGTCAGAGGGTGATGGGCTTTGGCAAGACGCACGACATTGGCGGGCTGACCGCCGATCTTGTCGGAAGGCAGGTCACCATATGCGGATGGGTCGAGGATCTGCGCGGACTGGGAAAGGTGGCGTTTCTGACCGTCAGGGACGTCACGGGGATAGTCCAGGTCGTCGCAAGGGGGGAGCTGGGCCAAAAGGTGGAGGGGGTCAGCAGGCAGAGCGTCGTGCGGATATCGGGGGACGTCCAGGAGACGAGGGCGCGCGACTTTGACTTTGAGGTCATGGCAAGCGAGATCGAGGTGCTGGCAAGGGCGGTGCACCCGCTACCAATCGATCCCATCGGCAGGCTGGAGAGCGGCATAGACAACAGGCTGAACTCCAGGGCGCTGGACATGCGGAATAAAAGGACGGCGTCCATCTTCAAGATGAGGCACCACGTGCTGCAGTCCCTCAGGGGGGCGCTGGCAGGAAAAAAATTCATCGAGATCAACACCCCAAAAATCATCGGCAGTGCAAGCGAGGGCGGGGCCAACCTGTTCTCGCTGGAATACTTTGGAAGGACGGCGTACCTGGCGCAGAGCCCCCAGCTGTACAAGGAGCAGATGACCATGGGCCTGGAGAGGGTGTTTGAGATATCCTCGTTTTACAGGGCAGAGAACTCCCATACCGGTAGGCACCTGACCGAGTTTACCAGCGTGGACATAGAGGCGGCGTTTATGGACTATACGGACGTGATGCGCATCCTAGAGTCGCTCGTGGTGGACGTCTTTAGACATGTTGCGCAAAACTGCCAGGCAGAGCAGGAGGCAATAGGGCACCAAGTCAGGGTACCGGACGCGCCGTTTGAGCAGGTGACGTACTCCCGGCTGGTCGACGAGCTCAACTCGATGGACCAGAAACTGGAGTTCGGAGACGACCTGACAGACTCCCACCTGAGGATGGCAGGCCAGAGGCACCCGGGATTTTTCTTCCTTACCGACTGGCCGCAAAGGCTAAAGCCGTTTTACATCAGGGAGAAAGACGACGACCCGGAGCTGTCCAGGTCGTTTGACCTGCAGTTTGGATACCTGGAGCTGTCGTCGGGCGGGACCAGGTTGCACGATCCGGAGGTCCTAAAATCAAGGCTGGCAGAACAGGGCCTGGATCCTGCCCTGTTCGGGGACCACCTCAGGGCGTTTGGCTGGGGCATGCCCCCGCACTCCGGCTGGGGGCTGGGACTGGACAGGATGATGACCACGCTGGTCGGCATCGACAACGTAAGAGAGGTCGTGCTGTATCCGAGGGATCCGGACAGGCTGTCGCCGTAGCCTGCCCGGGGGCACAGGCTGCCTTGAGGCCGTGGGTACAATCCGGATGTGCCGCCCGTCATGTCTGCCGGGCGAGGATCTGCACGGTACGGCCCCGTCGCCCCGGCAGGCGTGGCTGCAGCACACTGCAGTGAAGTTATAAAAAAACGGAATCATGGCCTTGACATGTTGTGCCTGCACCGATGAACAGCCGATTTTCAGCTGTACGCACCACAGCACCTTGACGGGACGGCCGAGTGGGGATGCAAGACAGGCAGGTAGTGCGATGCGGCCCTGATGAGATATACTGACGGGCAAAAGCTCCAAGTATTTCATGATCAGACAGCCCACACCCACATCAGGCGGCCCTCAAGAGTTCATGATTGCAGGCATGGGCGGCAGTGCCGGTGCGGTACGGTCAGGATCCCCGCTCGGCGATGCGCCTGTCCATCCTTGCCCTGCCCTCCTCGAACTTTTGCCTATCCTCATCTGTCTTGAGGGCAAGCCCGGGGGCGGGGGTGGGCCTTCCGTCAGAACCCAGCGCCACCAGCGTTACATAGGCGGTTCCGGTGACGGTCCGGGTTGCCTTTTCCATGTCCTCGGCCTCCACCCTGATCTCCACCTCCATCGATGATCTGTGCACGTATGTCAGTCGCGCGTTTAGAATCAGGGCATTGCCGACATATACGGGCTTTAGAAAGCTTACCCTGTCCATGCTTGCAGTAACGGTGTTTTTCTGGGAGTGTCTCTGACCCACCAGTCCGGCCACCAGATCAATCTGCCTGAGTATCTCTCCGCCAAACACGTTGCCTGCGGGGTTGGCATCAGAAGGCAGCGTCCTGACAATCATCTCCGCCTTGGATTCATCGGGGCTTTTCTGGCTCATCTCTAGGGATGCCTTTGACATGATAATATAGCTTTATTGTACAAGATCACCTGCCCCCATCAGTCAGGCGCGAATTAGATGCATGACTGTGATTTTCGTGCCTAGCTGGCAAGGGGACGTGACCTCATACGTACCCTGAAATCGAGCAAAACAAAAACTTGGCATGAGGTACAACGCCCCAATAGCAAGGCAAAACAACAAATCTAATTTACGTTTCACCTAGCTGTTTGTATGATTCAATTTGAGCGTGGGTTGAAGACACCCCCACATGTGGCAAGGTTGCTTCGGCTCTTGGGCCCAGCATGGATGACATGACATCCACTACAGATAAGATTTGATATAACATCTCATACGATTTGACATATGCAGGAGTTTTTTGCCTTTGCAGCGGCAGTCGTGCTGATATCCATGTCAGGAGTCATGTCTCCGGGCCCCCTGTTTGCATCAAGTCTTTTTTACGGAATCAGGCGGGGGCAGGGGCTGGGCTGAGGATTGCGATCGGGCACGCGGTCGTCGAGTTGCCGCTGATCATAGTTCTGGGAGTCGGAATCATCTCGCTTGAGGCGATCCCACAGGTCAGGACAGGCATCGCGGTACTGGGGGCAGTTGGACTGTTTGCCTTTGCTGGACTGCAGATCAGATCAGTCATCGTGGGAAAATCATCGGATCTGAAAAGCCACGGACACGGCCCAATACTGGCAGGCGTTATTCTAAGCGGCCTGAACCCGTTTTTCATAATTTGGTGGCTTACAATAGGCTTCAAGCTGATCTCAGACTCCATGGAGCTGTGGTCAGCCTATGGAATCCTTGTCATGTTTGCGCTACACATATGGATGGACTTTGCGTGGTTGGGGGGCACGGCGCTGCTGGCATCAAAAGGTAGCAGGTTTCTATCAAACAGGAATTACAAGGTTGTTGGAATCGCCGTAAGCGGTGTGCTGATCTACTTTGGAGTGATCTTCCTGGCGGATCTACCCGCAATCTAGGATCTCAAGCTGGATGTCACACTTGTCATTGAATGAATCAATCCGCTCAACTACGGAATGACAGGAGTCAGGATCAAGGGTTTGTTCGTACTCGTTGATATCTGCAAGCAGATCCACGTGCTGAATCTCACAGGAATCCCTGACCGCCACAGACGCCAGACCCGCCAATGAAACGGAAATTGCGACGACAAAGACAATCCTGCTGATGCTACGCTTTTGCAATGTCAATCTCGATGGTGGAAACGTTTCTCTCCTTTCCATCCTGCGAGGTCAAAGAGTCAGACGCTATCCTGACTTTGGACACGACGTATCCTACGGTATCCATGCGCTTGACAATCATTTGTGATACGTCAACTGCCTGTGTGATCCTTTTACCCCTGGCCTTGATGGTCACAACATCCTGCGAGGCCAGTTGTGTTAGTGTTGCAGTCACGTATGTCATGATGGGTTTTGTTCCAACAAAGATAACATTACGCTCAAGATTAGCGCCCGAGTTATCAGGACGTTCTGGTTCCGGTGTCGGTTCCGGTGTCGGTTCCGGTGTCGATTCAGGGTGTTGTGTTGGTTCATGTTTAGGGTGAGTTTTCTGTTTAGGTTCCGGTTTCATGTCAC
>CAYGCI010000017.1:7565-15412 GCA_964348355.1 uncultured Nitrosopumilaceae archaeon
ATCTGTCGTGATGTATTTCTTTATTGGTTTGTTTGCATGACTTTCAAGTTTACGGTCCCGTTTAGGCGCCGTGGTCGGTTCCGGTGTCGGTTCCGGTGTCGGTTCTGCCGTTAATTCAGGTTCTATGGTTGGCTCTTGTGTTGGTTCAGGTTTCGGTGTAGATTCCAGTATCGGCTCAGGCTCCCTGTCACTGGTAAATTCTGCCAAAATATCCTCAGCGTCTTTAGATTTTCTTGTGTCACTCAATTTGTATCGTCGTTACAAAAACTTGACCTGCTTTTATTTAATTATTAAGGTTCTGGGCCCGAAGATACTCCTCAAAGACTTTTTCAATGTCGCCGTCTGAGGCGCCACGGGCGTGTTCTACAATCTCTTTTTCCTCAATTTCATAGCAATTAAGGAAATCCCGGGCATCCTTGAAGAACAGCATCAGCCTGTCCTGGAAAAAGCAGTGATAGAGCCTCTCCTTTTCCATCAGATCAGGCTTAAGATTTACACCTCCCTCGTTTACAGTGACAGGATCGCTCACACACCATAGCAGCCTTCAGGGTATTTAGATGCGCCGCTCTCGATATCATAATAAGTAATTTCCAGCAACAGATGACATGGACAGGATTGTCTTCCACATTGACTTTGATTATTTCTATGCACAATGCGAGGAGATACGAGACCCCGCCCTGAAGGGGAAGCCTGTTGCAGTATGCGTGTTCTCAGACAGGGGCAAGGACAGCGGGGCCATTGCCACGGCCAACTATACGGCCAGGGATTTTGGAGTCAAATCAGGAATGCCAATAAAGTTTGCAAAAAACAGGCTGGAGGGGGCCCGTGATGCGGTTTTTCTGCCCGTGGACTTTGACTTTTACTCGGAGATTTCAGAGCAGGCAATGAAGATCATGAGCGAGAATGCAGATGTGTTCGAATACGTGGGGCGGGACGAGGCGTATCTGGAGGTCACAGAAAAGTCCGGGGGGGACTTTAGGACTGCGAGCCACCTGGCGCAGCAGATCAAAAATCAAATCAGGGAAAAGCTGAAAATGACCTGCTCGGTCGGGGTGTCTCCGAACAAGCTGGTCTCAAAGATTGCGTCAGACTTTAAAAAGCCGGACGGCCTGACGGTCGTAGAGCCCGGGCAGGTGGAGGCGTTTTTGGATCCGCTAAAAATCAGGGACATTCCGGGAATCGGCAAAAAGACGGAGGAGAGGTTCTCGGAGATGGGCCTGGAGATCATCGGGGAGTTAAGACAGGTCGATGTCTTCAAGCTGAACCAGGCTTTTGGCAGGAGGAGCGGCGCATACATCTACAATTCTGCAAGGGGGATAAGCGACGAGCCGGTAAAAAAACGGGAGCCCAGCATACAGTACAGCAGGATAGTCACGCTCAGGCAGGACTCGAAGGATCCCGCACTCTTGCTGCCCGTACTGAAGGAGATCTGCGGGCAGCTCCACAAGACGGTCTTGGAAAACAGCTGCATGTTCAAATCCGTCGGCATACAGTTTTTCCAGTCCGATCTGTCAAGCAGGACAAAGTCAAGGATGCTCAGAAACCCGACCAACAACTTGGAGGGGTTGGAAAGGGCGGCAGAATCGCTGCTAGACGAGGCGCTAGAGGGCCAAGAGCTCCTGATCAGAAGGCTGGGCGTGAAGGTATCAGAGCTGACCGAAGTCCATGGACAGAGCAGCATTACGAGTTACTTTTAGAGTCCTCCTCGCGCTTGAGGCGCCTGGACTCTATTACCATGACTGCCATCAGGAATATGAACAGCCATGGAAGGAACATTATCTCCCCGGCTATCTTGTGGAACTCCTCCCACCGCGCGGCGTCCGTCGTGACCTTTAGCGCGTAAACGGACAGGGAGAAGATCCTGATCATGTTGACGCCGACGGTCCCCAGAATCCCCAGAACAAAGTACACAGACTTGCGGCCCCTTGGAATCCGCATCTTGAGCAAAAACGCCATCATGACAAGGGAATAGATGATTACGCTGTGAACCCCGGCAGACGGCCAAAATACCTGCAGTACCATCGGCCCAAAGTCGCCCCGCAGGAACATCACGTTGTCCCGCGCAGTGGCAGTCCCGAGATCGAGGGCGGTGATCACCCAGACGTTTGCCTGGACCAGGTATGGGACGACATACTGCAGCGGCCCCAGGGTGTCGTAGGGGAAAAACGCGTCCAGTGACAGGATTGCTGCGCTGCCTGCAAGGAAGATCGGGCCGGCAGGACCGATGCGAATCCATCTTTTTCCAAAGAAGATGAAAAGCACGGCAATCACATAGGCTGCCATGAGTACAAAGTCCCACATCCAGATCCAGGAGTCCAGCAGCTGGACGTTGTAGCCGGAGGCCGCGTCGTTGATGGCCTCGCGGAGTCCGTACTCTAGGGCGATAAAGTATGCCATGATGGCAGCGGTAACTGGGACGGCGGACAACAGCCTCGTTTTTGAGACGGATAGCTTTAATCCGACCAGCTCCGCGACGACAAATGCCAGTGCAAACATAAAGCCGCCTCGGCCCTGGTTCCAGCTAAACCCAAAGCTGTCGGGGTGCAGTGAGAGGGCCGCAATGAACGGGACGGATGCCAGGCCGATTCCGATCAGCAGATTCCTGTCCTGCATACATTGAACGAAGTATCGGTCAATAAATATTCAAAGTATTCCAGCCAGGCAAAATGTGCATCAAGCGATGGTCGTTTTGGCCAAAAACGATGCCGGCCGCACAGCCTTCTAGATGATGGATTTCTCACCCACCCCCATAGCAAGACAGAGGACAGCCGAAGCCCTACACTGGGAGTCGACGAGCGCATCCATCCCAGGCGCGATTTTGACAATGCTCACCAGCTGCAGATAAGCATCGGGCTTTACGAGGGCTATCCCCAGTACGCCCACTTTGACGGCAGGGCCGGACACATGGGAGCGGGGGAGGCCAAGGTTCTTTGAGCCAACGGCACGGCAGGGCCTAGATTGAGAGGCCAAGCGAGCGCATCTCAGGCGAGCGGTGGGACGCCCGCACCGACGACCAGAAAAGGCACATGGTGAAATACAACACGTTCCAGTGCGGCCAGAGAGAATAGCGTGCAGGCCATCGACGATAAACTGCGATGCGCAAATGAATGGCCGGATGATCTCAGCATCGCAGAGAACACATGCCCACCTGCCGGACATGCCGCGCGCCCGCAGTCCGGAGCAGACATGGCTCCGCCGCATGCACAGGTCCTGCCCGTGCAGCCCGCGCGAAACACGCGTGACAGGCCGTGACGCTCTGGAAATGGCGCCAAAAACGCGCCAAATCCCTGATTTTATGCGCAATCAATAAAAAGAAAAATGGCCGACCTACAAAACATGATGACGAGTCCGCCCAAGCCCATGGCAGGAGATGAGCTGTGCCCCGTCTGCACCAGGCCAAAAAGCCAGCACACCCCCAAGGAGATGCTAAGCTGCTCCCAGCAGATCATGGAGAGGAGCGCCATGCGGTACTGCAGCACCTGCGGGCTGACAAGTCCCAAAAAGGGCGTCCACGACAGGTGCGGCAAGTGCGGGGAGAAGTACTCCTTTGTCAACGAGTGAAAAATGCAGGGGCTGGGGGCTATACGGCCGAGCGCATCGCGGTACCGCGTACGACAGACTCGCCGCGATTCGTATGGTAGGCCCCGCTGCCCGCGCTGGTATCGTAGGATACCAGGTTGGCAGGGTCTATTCCCGTCTGGCCCATCCCCTCCTCCTTTCGCGATTTTCTTCCACTGACGATGAAGAACATTCCTCCGGCAGCAGACGCGACGCCTGCCATGCCGTATATCATCAGGACTGAAAGATCCTCAATCGGGCCGGCTGCTGCCTCCGGAATGCGCTCAAAGTACTCCAGCCCGCGAATCGATGTCACCTTGGTATATCCCAGCAGCGTTACGGTCGCGTCATCCTTTGATTCGGTTGAGCGGACCGTGTATTTTTTGTCCAGCTGTATGTCTACGTCATGGCTTTTGTCCTTGCAGATCTGCCTGTCGGTAATCTTGCATGCGCCCAGGCTGTACTGTGATACCACGGTATCGATTGCCATGTCCGGTATTAGCCTCCCTATGGGATCAAACAGAAAGTCCCAGTCAGCTAACGGAGTCCGCAGTCCCGAGGCATCAAGCAGGTGGGCAGACAGCAGCCTGTCGGCGTCGGTCCTTTCGAGCTTTTCGTATGCCAGGGGCGCGAGCGCCTGCAGTACGGATGCGGGACTGTTGATGTCATGCTCCCCGTGCCGGGTGGGTACCATCACAGGCTCGGCAATGTCAAACCCCCTCCACTGAAAATCCACAAAGTTGGAGCTTGCAGTGCCGGACAGTACGGGGACTAGATCGATCTTGTACTCAATCGTAGTAGACTGCGGTTGCGGCGAGATCGTTGCCCGGTACTTTAGTACAACGCCCTCGACGGTGGCGGTGCTCAGCTCCTCCTGTATGCCTCGATTGAAGACGGCCGCCAGGCCGTCAGAGCCCGTAGAGTTGATGGCAAGTGACACCGAGCCCGCATCCCCGAGCAGCTCTGCCAGCTGGCCGCCGTCAGGATGCTCGATTGTTACGACCCTTAGAAACCTAAACTCCGGCTCTATCTCATCGCCAAGTATGTCGGCATCAAGCTGCGCGGCATAGGCGGGGGCCGTGCAAAAGACTGCCAGTACAACGACCAGTTCACGGTACATAGGTAATATATCGATGGAAATGAATATATCCATTATTTTCAAATATATGGCATCAGATGGACATATCAGGAAAGGACAGGACGGCGGCGGATATATTCAGGCACATAATGGACAGGGGCCCGCAGACCCTGTACTCTGTAGGCACGAGCACGCAGTTTCCCCTGGGTACGATTCACAGGCACTTCAAGGACATGGAGAGGACCGGGAGGCTGAAGGTGTACGAGCAAAAGGCAGTAGGGCGCAAAAAGAAGGCGTACGGCCCGACGTTTTACGGGATTGTGTATTTTTCAAGGATTGACACGGACATGCGACAGAAGCTGGAGAACTACTTTCTGATATGGAGTGAAAGGCCGGAATTTTTAGAAATGCTGAGCGGCGAGGGGTTCGATGCAGAAAGGGTTTCAGGTGACCGCAAGGCATCAAAGGCGATTTTTAGAAAATATGTGGAATACGGGATCGCGGTGGAGGATCAGATTTCCCTGCTCAAGGACAACCCGGGAGACATATCCCACGAGATGTTCGTGTTCATAGGGGAGGTGCTGCTGACATCCAACCCAAAATTTGTCGAGCACTGGAAGTATCTTTACAAGAACCTGCCTGGGCTGCGCAAGGCAATAGACGCAAACATACAGAACCTGGTTACGCTGCAAAAACAGCTAAGGGAATAGCTGCAGGCTTGAGGCTGCCAGGGCCGCCGCGGCCAGAATCAGGGCCGACAGAGACGCAGCATAATAGGCTCGCGGGAGGAGATGCCCCTGCTTTCTCTTATACGATATGTAGACCAGGATGGAGACGGCAATTGCAATTACAAGCAGCAGCATGTCCTTGAGGAAAAGATCCCCCTCCCCAAACACGCGACAGGTCACGGCGCCGGCACCGCAGGCATACAGCAGCACGGCCAGATTCCATGCAGAGTGGAAGGCAATCGCAACCCACCCCCGGCCACAGGTCCAGGTTCTGATGCTAAAGAAAATGTGGGGAATCGTAAACAAAAAGGCGCCATATGAGATGCCGGCAGGATCAAAGACAGACGCATTGAACAGATGCAGCAGCGACCACAGCGAGCCCACCGCCAGGAGGGCGTACGGGCTGGAAAACACCAGGTAGGGAATCCCAAAAAATATCGACTCCTCTATCGGCCCGGAGGCCAGGACAGACACAATGGAGACCGGCAGGCCGGACGGGGCGTACTCGGAAACCACGTATCCTGCAACCCTGTTCCCTGCGTTGAACAGGGCCAGGCCAAGCACGTGGTAGAAAAGCCCCATTGCCACAATGTGATGAATCGACCTGCTGCCAAACGGGGAGAGCCACAGCCTTGGATTCAGGTCAGATAGCAAAACGGATAGTTTGGATGGCACCAGCTCTCACCTGCTGTCTGCGTGCCATTCAAAAAGACCTTCCTGTACAACGGATGAGACAGCAATGGTGAAATTTCCCAAGCTTGCAGCTGCACGCGCGCGACAGCCGTACAGCCTGGCGCTCAAGGCACATACGGCAGAGGCCTGGCAGCTCAAGGCACATACGGCAGAGGCCTGGCAGCTCAAGCCATCTGGAATTCCCAGGTGGCTGATGTGGCCACAGGCAGGTTTGGCACGCCTGCCACGATGCTCCCAGACAACGGCAGGTGCTTTAACGGTGGCAGGAGTGAAAAGACAGTGTCCCGGGGCATGCAAAGCCGACGGCCTTTGAGGCGGAGCCTCTAGACCGCGGAATTAAACTGACAAACTAATCCAGGCCACCCGCAGACCAGCTGCAAGCTTGGAGCGGGCTCCACAGGAGCATCGAGGAGGAGATATGGAACCACGAGAGCCTGTCTGCATACATAGACTACAACGAGGACAGGCTGCACTGGTCGCTGGATATAGGCAACTATCAGACGCCTCTGCGGGCATTCTGTAACAAGAAGGCCACGGATGCGATCAGGAAAAGCAACCCAAAATGGATGGAGGTGTAACAGATCGGGCTCGAAGTTCAGGTGTGAGTTTTGCCGCCCCGGAGGTCTCGGTCAGATTCATGCTTGGAATCAGGAATGGTTTTCAGAGCCTGGGTTGTTATAGCGTTGGTCACTTCTGGCATCCGGATCGATCCTCCTGAACAGGATTGTTGCATCAATGCTGTTGAACGTGATCTCATACATCCTGAATAGTTGGCTCCGCCCCAAAAGGACGCTCTCCAAACCCACCCCCTCTGGATCCCTCTCTGGAACAATAACATCCACCATGCCGATGGTCACCGGAGTTCCCCGGTAGATGATTTCAAGGTGCATTCTTGTCTTGTATGTGGTGAACCTGCCTCCGGCGCCGATGGAATTGGACTTTTCTGCCATGTCTAGGTCGATCTTCAGCCACTTTGCCATACTCCTTGGAATGAAGCAGGAATCGGCCCCAGAGTCAACAAGACCACGGACTGCCAGCTCTGGACTGATCCTGCCACCTGCATTTTTGGGATTTTTTCGCAGGATAGCTTCCACTCTGGGACGCTTTGTCAAGACTTCTTTTCCATCCAAGCCAGCATGTCGATCTACGAGGTAATCAAACTTCATTATATCAATGTGACGATCCCTGTCGGCCATGCCAGTCCGCATCTCAGAGGACGTATGTAGTGGCCTCAAAACTTGCCGGAATACGCTCTACAAAAGGCGTCTTTCCATTTGTCTTCTTTACGGCCTCCTGGCACACCTTATAGAGATCCTTACCAGATGCGACTATCTCCCTGCCCACAATCGCAATCCACTTTCCCTTGTATGGCTCGATATCCTTCAGACTCAAAGACTCTAAAAACTCACATTCCACGCTTGGCATTTCCTTCAATCCTCACTGTATGCAATACACAAAGCATGTTATTAAAGATAAAACAACCCCGGGCTCTGAAAAGGCAACAGTTAGGGCTCTGGAAGCTCAGACGTGAATTTTACTACCAAAGTATAACATCATGTCCTCCGTAAAATCAGGTGTGAACAGGGATCTCATCGCTTGAGATGGATGGATCGGAGAGTTCCACGGCAGTAGATGCCGAAATCCGCCGCCAAGAGCCGGTCTGCATACATCAAGCACTGTAACGAGCGCAGGCTGCACTTTGGGCCGGACATAGCCAACCACCAGACGCCCGCCATGGTAACCATATGTGTCTCAAAAACGAAATTCAGATGGTGCCAAGATAAGCGGCA
>CAYGCI010000018.1:0-15406 GCA_964348355.1 uncultured Nitrosopumilaceae archaeon
GCCGCTTATCTTGGCACCATCTGAATTTCGTTTTTGAGACACATATGGTTACCAACTGCAGGCAGATTCGTGCCTGATTGCTGCCTAGGCAGGGGCTATCCTGTTACGTTTTGGTTGAAAAGTACAGAATGCCCCCGTTTTCAAAAGAGCCGATTGACCTGATCAGGCAGGCGGCAATTCTCTTCGAGGGAATTACAAGACTTTATTTTTGTTGACGGCAACAAGAGGACGGCGCTGGAGACAACAAGGCAGTTCTTGAGCCGTAATAATCACGTGCTGATCGTTCCGTTGAGCGGAACGAACTTCATCTACAGGATTGCTAGGGACTGTACCCTGGACAGCGACACGACAGCGTCTCAGATTACAACATGGCTAACAGCCCACTCTGCACACACAAGTCAGAGACGTCGGATGTACGGACTGCTTGTGTTGTATGCAATGATCCCAAAGTCATTGGTGGTGTTTTTTGCAAAAATAAGACTGAAGCGATACAGCAGATGGGTAATGAGAAGATATCTGATCAACTATAGTGGCGATTGAAAGTCTTTGATCATCAAAAGACGCCTTCCTGCGTAGTTTATGCCCGCATGTGCTCAAAAACTTTTAATCGTCACTATAGGACCCAAAAATAACGGAGTTCATGCTAAACATTTATGAAAAACAGTTTGATCTTTTTGCAGCCGACAAGGAACATAATCAGACATGACCCACTTGCGGCAATGCGGTAGTTAAAATGTACCACACAAATCCCGCCTTCTCGGAAATTCCACACAAGACGGCCCCAAACCCAAAACAACTCAAGCCAGGCGCCCGCAGATCCGCACATGGCACCTACGTCCCGTGGATCTCGCTGCCGTACTCCCCTTCTATGGCCGAGCTTGATATGTCTGGAACCGGCGACTGCAGCCTGGCCACCGTCACCCCGAGATTGATCTTCTTGCAGCCGTCGATGATTGCCTTTTCCTGGTGCGCCTGATCATATCCCAGCGCAATGATCTGCGGCTTTATCAGATCCACCGTCCTGAAGATGTCCGAGTCGTCCCCTATCACCGCAGCATCGACTATCTTCAGCGACTCGACCAGGAGCCTTCTTTGGCCCTGGCTGTGCAGCGGCCGGCGTTTTTTCATTTTTACTGCGGTGCTGTCTGTCGCTATGACCACGATCAGGATACCGCCCAGCTTTTTGGCCTCACCCAGCGTATGTATGTGGCCCGGGTGGATTATGTCAAAGACACCGCCTGCCAGGACAATCTTTAGCAGCTCCCTGCCCCTGGCAGAGACTGACCTCTTGTCGGGCCCGACCAGCCCCTTGGATTCCAGGGCCTCCAGAGACTCTGGGACCGCCTCCGGCCTGACGTGCCTTTTCTCAAGTATGCCGCCCAGCTCCTGCCCCGTCAGGCCTGCTATGTACAGCGACGACAGGATCTCCCACTCCTCCCGGTTCACGGATTAGTACATGGCCTGCCCATTGATTAACTCATCGGCTATTTTGGATCCATGCCGCCTGCCATGCGCAGCGCGTCGACGAGGCCGTCTGCATACCCTATGCTCAGGACCGCAACCTCATCCCTTCCCTCCTGCAAGAACAGCTCGGCATCCCTGATGTACAGCTTGGCGTTTTCTATGACGGGCCCGAACTCCTCAGAGTCCTTGTAGCGGGGCGCGATCTCCTCTAGCGCCTCTCTGACCATCGGGACGTATTTTTCAACCATCTGAACCGAGATCCTCTTTGCGTCATCCGAGTTGTCGTGCGGCTCGTCTGCGCACCGCGTCAGCGTCCTGAGCGCGTCGGCCTCTGTAAAATGCATCCTGCCGGGGATGATTATCGCGTGCGGGGGATCCCCAAAGTCCGTCTCTGCCAGCCTGGAGACCCTGCCTGACGTTATGTCCTGATCCCCGGATCCGATCCTGGATGCCACTATTGCAAACGTTTCGGGGCCGATCACCTTCCGCATCTGGCCCCTTTCTGCCCCCAAAAGGCGGCCCAGCGCCGCCTTTGGATCCAGGAAAAAGTCCCTGTCCTGGTCGTACTCGAGCAGCAGTACGGTGTGATCCCCCTCGATCAGGTTCCTGTACATGATATAGTACGGCGTCGTGGCCGACCTGGGATCGTCCATGACCGTTGCAATGCGCCCGACCTTGTAGTAGTGCAGGCCGCACTCGCCTACCATGGCGGTGATCGACGAGGCGCCGTGAATCGTGCCGGTGTCGATCCCCTCCTCTTGCGCCCTGGTCCTAAGCTCGGCGTGGGTGGTTGCGATATACGGATCCCCGTATGACAGCAGGACGACCTTTTTACTTTTTGCGTTTTTTAGGATCTCGCCCCCGTCCTCTACCAGCCACCTCTTTGCAGGCCTGAACTCCCCCCTGACATGCCTCCTTATCCTTGAGAGCTCCTCGCCGGCGACCGGGCTGGTAAACTGCTCCATGTACACCAGGTCTGCCTCCCCGATTACCTCCAGGCCCCTGGCGGGGATCGAGTCATAGCCTGAAACCCCGGTTCCGACAAACCAGAGCATTACCCTTTCTGCATCCTTTTGTCGTGAAGTCGCTTCAGGTGCTGCAGCGTCCTCTTGAGCACCTCGATTCCCCTGAGGTACTCGTCGATGGAGACCCTCTCGTCAACCGTGTGCGCCTGGTGCGGATCCCCGGGGCCGTATGTGACTACGGGGATGTTCAGCTGGTTTCCAATCACGTTCATGTCGCCGGTTCCGGTCTTCCTGATCAGCGCCGGCCTTGTGTTCTCGACGTCCATGACCCCGAGGGTAAAGGCGCGGACCAGCGGCGAGCGGTGCGGCGCCTCAAACGGCTCCGTCTCGTCCAGTATGGAGTAAAACGCCTCGACCCCCCTCTCCCTTGCGGTCTTGCCTACTGCGTCTGCGATCCTCTCCTCGACTGCCTTGCAGTTCATATCCACGGGGATCCTGATGTCCATTTTTGTCTCGCACTCCATGGGCGTGACGTTGTGGCTGGTTCCCCCCCTGACCTCGGTTATGGTGGCAGTCAGCATCATGCCCTTCTTGCGGTCGTCCTGATCGGACTCTAGCTTGCTCCTGAGCCTTGACGTGAACAGGGCCGACTCCTCGATCGCGTTTTTTGCCAGCCACGGGGCGCTGGCGTGGGCGCTGCCGCCGACGTTGACGCGCAGGTTGATTGCCAGCCGTCCCTTGTATGCGATCGTGACCTGCTTCAGCCCGCTTGGCTCCCCGAAGATCGCATAGTCGACGTCCAGCTCCTGCTTGACCAGGTTCTTGATTCCGGTCGCGTTTCCCTCCTCGTCCACTGCGCCTACGAACAGGACCGTCCCGCTGTTGTCCTGGACCGCGGCCGCGGCAAACAGCATTGCCATCAGCGGCGCCTTTGCATCCGAGGCCCCCCTGCCGTGGAGAAAGTCGCCCTCCCTCCTCACCCTGATCTTGCCCGGAACCACGTCCATGTGTCCGCACAGCATGATCCTGGGCGAGCCCGAGCCCTTTTTTGCCAGGACGTTTCCAACCTCGTCAATCTTGATGTCCTCAAAGCCCAGGTCGTCGCACTTGTCTGCAAGAAACTCCGCCATCGGCTTTTCGCCAAGCGACGGCGTATACAGCCGGAGGGACTTTTCGAGCATCTTTACTGCAAACCTGGGCGTTACGGTAAAAGCGTCCATCCTCATCCCGCCGAGTTCAGCGCATAGTCGATCATCATCGAGGGAATGTCGACCTGGCAGACCCTGACGGTGTTCTTGTACTCTGTCGTGTTGTTTACCTCGTGCACCACCAGCCCCCTCTCGTCGCTCTCCATCAGATCCACCCCGACTATCTGTCCCTGGACTGCGTTTTTGGCCTTGATACATATATCTTCCATCTCCCCCGTGACCGGGCACGGCTCGGCCCTTCCCCCAAGCGCCATGTTGGTCTTCCAGCTGCCGTCGCCCGAGCTGCGGTATATTGCGGCGACGACCTCGTCTCCTACCATGATGGCCCTGATGTCCCTGGGCGGCCTCTTGACGAACTCCTCCAGATAGTGGATCTGATAGATCGGATACATCCTCTCCCGGCCCTCCATGATCCCGTCTGCGGCCTCCCTGTCGTTTAGCTTGGAGATCATCCTGCCCCAGCTGCCGACTGTCGGCTTTATCACCATCGGGTATCCCTGCGAGTCAAGGGATTCCAGCGCCGCCTCCTTTGAGAATGCAACCGAGGCGTGCGGCGTGGGAACACCGCATTTTTTCAGCAGCATGTGCGTGAACAGCTTGTTTCCTGCAAGGATTCCCGTGTTCAGGCAGTTGATCACGCTTGCCCCCATGCCCTCCAGGGCGGCAGTCGAGTGCAGGTTTCTGTAATAGCTTACGCACCTCTGGAGAACCGGACCGTACTCGTCCGGAGCATCCATGTCCAGCTCCAGGAAGAGCCTCCTGCAGTCTATTGCCCGGACGTCCACGCCCCTCTTCCTGCCTGCCTCCAGTAGGGCCTTTTCCTCCCACCGGATGGTATCGTAGAGGACGGAGACTCCTGCCGTCACTGCCCCCAGTCCTCGCCAACCGTCTGGGCGGGCCTTAGCTCAAAGCCGTCTCCTGACTTTGCAAGCTCAAAGCCTGCGCCGCATTCCGGACAGGTGACAATCTCACCCTCCAGCGCGTCGCCGGGGACCGGGATCTCTGCGTCACATTCATCACAAGTTGTCATGCTGCATCTCCTTGTCCACCGCTTGTTTGTCATCACTTATCTTCTTTTCTAGCCTGTCCTCAAGCGGGATCTCCAGGAGATCGCCCATCCTCAGATCCTTGAGTCCCGCGGCGATGGATCTTGCCTGCTCGTCGTTTTTCTCCAGCCCCAGCAGCGTCATCAGGTAGGAGGCGCCCGTCTTTCCGGCAAGCTCCCCGAAGACGATCCTCCTCCTGTTGCCCACGGCCCTCGGGGGAACCGGCTCGTACGCCGCCGGGTTTCTCAGGATTGCGGCAAGGTGCGTGCCTGCCTTGTGCTTGTATGCCGAGGCTCCCACGACCGGCTTTGAGTCGTACGGCCGGACTGACGTGTACTCCTCTATCAGCCTTGAGAGATCCTGCAGCATGTCAAGCCTAAAGTCGTTTGGCGACCTGTACAGGTATGTCAGCGCGACTGCCACCTCGGCCAGTGCGGGAATTCCGGTCCTCTCCCCGATCCCGTCGATGGCCGTATGTATCTGATCAACTCCTGCGTCGCACGCAGCAAACGCGTTTGCCAGCGCAAAGCCGATGTCGTTGTGCACGTGCGCGTCAAGCGGGACGCCGATCCTATCCCTTACCCCCCTGACAAAGTTGTACATCCCGATGGGCCTCATGATTCCGACCGTATCCGGAAGGCTGATCCTGTCCACCCCCGCCTCCTCGATTGCGCTGCACACCCTGATCAGGAACTCCGGCTCCGCCCTGCTCCCGTCCTCGACGGTAAACCTGATCTTGAGCCCGTGTGACTTTGCATACTCGACGGTATCGACTGCCCTCTCTAACGCCTCCTCCCTTGAGATCCGGAGCTTGTCCCTGAGGTGTATGTCAGAGACGCCAAGGTATGCTGCAACCCAGCTTGCGTCGCACCGCAGCGACGTGTCAATGTCCCCCCTGAGCGCCCTGCCGTGCGAGACGATGTCTGCACGCAGCCCCTGCCGGATTATCGTCCTGGTCGCCTCCTCGTGATCCCTTGAGATGACCGGGGAGATCTCGATCTGGTCGACGCCGAAATAGTCCAGCATCCACGCAATCTGTATCCTCTGCTTGCTGGTAAACGAGACGCCCGGGTGCTGCTCGCCCTCGCGCAGCGTGCTGTCAAGCACCCTGATCTTTTTTGGGTTCTCGTCGTACCCGTTGTACAGGTCTGCATAGTGGTTTGGTTCCATGGTATAGGTATCGGTTCCTGGTTTTTGAAATATAAACATAATCGTGTGAAATTCGTCAGGATTCTGTCGAAATGATCCGAGCATAGGCAAAAAGCGGGGGCCGCAGGCGATACCCGCCCTACCTTACCTTCCTTAGGATTATCACGGTATTGGTGTTTGTGACGCCCGAAATCTTCCTGAGTGCGTCGATCGAGGAGTTGATCTCAGAGATGCTGGGGGCGCTGATGATCACCGTTATGTCGTACTGCCCCGTGATCTCGTAGACCGTCTTGACGCCGTCTAGCGCAGTGAGCTTTGATGAGACCCCTGCGGTGTCAGTCGACGAGTCTACCGAGACCAGGACGATGGCGCTAGTCGCATTCTCCTCGCCCAGCTCGATTGTAAACTTGCTGATTGTATTGTTGTCGACGAGGTTTTTTACCCTGCGCCTGACTGCCGACTCTGAGAGCTTTAGCTTTTTGCCAATGTCTACAAACGACTCGCGGGAGTCATTTTTCAGGTATCCTATGATCCTCTCGTCGATCTTATCCTTGTACATTCCTTCTTCTCTCCTCGTTGGCAAGTAGCACGTCCAGTATTTCTAAAGCTTTCGCCACGTCCTGCTCTGTGATTACCAGCGGCGGAAGCAGCCTGAGTATGTTGCGTCCCGAGTAGAGCAGCAGCAGCCCGTTTCTTATCCCGTCAAGCAGGATGTCCCTGACCTCGAATTTCAGCTCGACTCCGATCATCAGTCCCTTGCCCCTTATCTCCCTGATTATGCCGTGTCTCTCTTGCAGTCCCCTGAGCCCCTCCATGAACCTGTCCCCCATCCTCTCTGCGTTCTCGATCAGACCGTCCTGCGTGATTGCCGTCAGCGCCGCCGTCGCCGCCGCGCACGACAGCGGGTTGCCCCCGAAGGTCGACGAGTGCTCGCCCTTGCCCATCGCGTCCAGGATCTCTGGCCTTGCCAGCGTCGCCCCCATGGGAACGCCCCCCGCGATTCCCTTTGCAAGGCACAGTATGTCCGGAACCGTCTCCCAGTGCTCTGAGGCCCACAGCCGTCCCGTCCTTCCAAGCCCCGCCTGGATCTCGTCAAATACGAGCAGCACCCCCCTCTCGTCGCAGATCCTCCTTGCCTCCTGCAGGAACCCGTCCGGCGCGACATGAATCCCACTCTCCCCCTGTATGGGCTCCATTATGACAAAGCCCGTCTCCTCCGTAACTGCGTCCCTTAGCGCGTCTGCATCCCCGAACGGGACAAACTGCGGCGCCTCCACGAGGGGCGCAAACGCCTTTCTGTATTTGGGGTTAAACGTCAGCGACAGCGCCCCCATGGACTTGCCGTGGTAGGATCCCCGCATGGCTATCATGCCCTTCTTGCCGGTATACTTTCGTGCAAACTTTAGCGCGGCCTCGACGGACTCGGCTCCGCTGTTGTTGAGGTGGACCTGGTCCAGCCCCTCCGGCGCAAGCCTGATCAGCGTCTCAAGGAACTCCTCGCGCGTCTTGCTGTACAGCGAGCTGTGAACCGTGATGATCTTGTCCAGCTGCCCCCTGATTGCATCGGCCACCCTCCGGTTCCCGTGCCCGACTAGGGCCACGCCGTACCCCCCCATGCAGTCTATGTACTCCCTGTCGTCTGCATCCCACAGGTGGGCCCCGAGTCCCCTTTCAACCGTAACCGGGAAGCGCTGGTACAGGCCCCCCATGTATTGATCCTCAGTCATCTCTGAATTACCGTGCAGTTATCCTGCGCCACTGCCATGGATATAGGATTTTCCCTCCGCCCGCTTCCGATCAGCGCCGTGGCCACCCCCATGTCCAGGGCCTCCGTTGCAGCCAGGATCTTCTTTTCCATGCCCGGCCCGACCTTTGGGCGGACCTGCCGGGCCTCCTCTAGCGACAGCCTTGCAACCAGCCTGCCGTCCATCATCAGTCCGTCTACGTCGGTGACAAACAGCACCTTGTCTGAGCCCACGCTTGCCGCCACGTATGCCGCGGCCCTGTCCCCGTCCACGTTGAGAAAGTCCGACTCTTCACTCATCGCTATGGGGGAGATTACCGGAACAAGCCCCTGATCCAGCAGCGACCTGATGAACCCCGAGTTGACCCCGGTGATCTTGCCCGTATATCCGCCATCGATTGCCTGCCTGCGCCCCCGCTCGTTGACGATGACGAGCCTCTTTTTCCTGTCCGCCCTCATTATCTGCGCGTCGACCCCCGACAGTCCGATCGCGTTGACCCCGTGTTTTTGGAGCATCCTGACTATGTTCTTGTTGATCCTGCCTGACATTACCATTGTAAAGATCTCCGCGGTCTCCCTGTCCGTGTACCTGCTCCTGATCCCGCCCGGGGACGTCACAAACCTCGGCTCCTTTCCCAGCTGTCCGGATACCCTGCTTACCTCCCTTCCGCCGCCATGAACCAGGACGACGCCCTCCCGCCTGGAGACCCCCTTGATGTCTGCCACCGCCGACTCGTGGAGGCCGTCTACGACGCTTCCGCCGATCTTGATCGTGATCATCCCTATACCGGCGTCAGGGGCGTGTATCTCAGCCCGTCCATCTCGTCGAATCCTGCCATGACGTTCATGTTCTGGATGGCAGAGCCTGCCGCGCCCTTCATCAGGTTGTCTGATGCCGAGATTGCGACCAGCCTGTTGTTGTCCCCGTCTATGTCAAATCCAATATCGCAAAAGTTCGAGCCTACCAGGAATTTCGGATCCGGGAACTTGTAGAGCCCTTTTTTGTCCCTGATGAGGCGCACGAATTTTTCCTCGCCATAGGCCCTGCGGTACAGCCTCCACAGCTCCCTCTCATCCATGTCCCCGCTCACAAACGTGTGGTTGGTGCAGAGGATTCCCCTTACCACGTCCACTGCATGGGGGCTCATCGAGACCCTGATGTCCCTGCCTGCAATCTCGCTTAACTCCTGCTCGATCTCCCCCGTGTGCCTGTGCCTTGCCGGCTTGTACGGCCTGATCACGCCCGCCCTCATTGCGTGTGCCGTGCCCGAGCCCGAACCCGCACCCGACGAGCCGATCTTGGAGTCTACGACAATGTGCTCTGTATCGATCAGCCCCTCCCTGACCAGCGGGGCCAGCGCAAGCACCGAGGTCACCGCCATGCATCCCGGACACGAGACCAGCTGTGACTTTTTGATCTCCTCCCTGTGCAGTTCTGGGACGCCAAAGACGGACTTTGGCAGATAGTCCGGATGCGGGTGCTGCCAGCCGTACCACTTGTCGTATGCCTCCGGCCTGTGCAGCCTATAGTCTGCGCTCAAATCGATAATCTTGACCCCCCTGTCGTACAGGGCCTTTACAATCTCCGTTGCCGTGCCGTGCGGGACTGCAGTGAAGACCAGGTCGCAGCTGTCTGACAGCCTGTCATAGTCCAGCTCCGAGAAGGTCAGATCCGTAAAGCCCTTAAGGCTTGGCTGGACCCTGTGGAGGTATTCCCCTGCGTGCTGCCTTGATGTCACCGCCGTGATCTCCGCCTTTGGGTGGTTTACCAGCAGGCGCAGCGTCTCCCCGCCCACGTAACCTGATGCCCCGACGACGCCGACCTTCATGATATACCACATCGATATGCGGTATAATTTATTTCCTGACCCGGGATATGGCGTACTGTATCATTTCCCTTGCTATGTTCCCCTTGGAGACCCCTGCAAGCCCCCTGAACTCCACCGTGTTGTTTACCTCGTGTACGACAAGGCCCCGATCCTCGTCCTCCATCATGTCAACCCCAAGGATTCCGCCGCCCACCGCCTCTGAGGCCCTTGCCGCAAGATCCTCCAGCTCTGGGGTGACCTCGCACAGCTCGGGCTCTGCGCCCAGGGCTATGTTGGTGGTGAACCCGCCGCCTGACTTTCTATACATTGCCGAGACCACCAGGCCCCCAACCGTGATTGCCCTGATGTCCCTCGGGGGCCTCTGAACGACCTCCTGCATGTAGAAGATCCTGTCGTGCGGGCCGTCGTTGATCTCACGCATCTCAAGCATCGCGTCTGCGGTGTCCCGGTCCCTTAGCGGAACGACCCCCCGCCCCCAGCTTCCGATTACCGGCTTTATCACCAGCGGATACCCGACCCTTTCCAGGTTCTCCCTTGCCGCATCCGCGGTAAACGAAAAGTACGTCTTGGGCGTCGGGACGCCCCCCTTTTTCAGCAGCAGCGACATGAACATCTTGTTTCCGCAGTTGCCTGCCACCGCAAGGCTGTTGACTACCGGAACCCCGAGAAACTCCAGCGCGGACGTAAAGTGCAGCCCCCTGAAATAGCTTATGCACCTCTCCAGGACGACGTCGCCAAAGTCAAAGTCGCCCCTCCTGCTGTCTGTATTGATCTGCGTGATCTTGGCGTCAATCATTGCGGTATCGTGTCCGAGCGCCAGGGCCTCCTTCTGAAGCATCTTTTCCTCGGATCTCAGCCTGTCAAAGACGATACGGACCCCTGACATTACTCTCCCCAGTCTTCGCCTACGCTTTCTGCTTCTTTTAGCTCCACGTCGGACCCCTGCCTGCCTGCGATCTCATAGTCTGCACCGCAGTCCGGGCAGGACACGATTTCGCCGACGGCTGCGTCGTCTGGGATTGCAATATCTGCGTCACATTCTGGACAGTTCATGCTTTTGTTCGCCTTTTCTTTTGTAATTTATTAGCTTCTGTTGTCTGGATCCCCCACAGCTCCACGAACCCCCTGGCCAGCCTCTGGTCAAAGGTCGAGTCCCTTCCGTATGTGGCCGCCCTGCGGCTGTAAAGCGAGTTCCCCGACCTCCTGCCTACCACCCTCAGGCTCCCCTTGAACAGCCTGAGCCTGACACTGCCCGTAACTGCGTCCTGGGATCGCTCGATGAACCCGTCCAGATCCTCGCGAAGCGGGTCCTCCCAGAGCCCCGAGTACACCAGCCAGGCCCACTCGTCGTCGATGACGGACTTGAACTTGTTCTGGTGCTTTGTGTGGACCATCTTCTCCAGGTCTGCGTGCGCCTCGATCAGGCATGCGGCCCCGGGCGTCTCGTAGACCTCGCGGGACTTTATGCCCACCACCCTGTCCTCGACATGATCGGCGATTCCGACGCCCGCGGCTCCTGCCTTTTTGTTGAGGTACTCGATAAGCCTGACCGGCCCCAGTTTTTTTCCGTCGACTGCGACGGGGACCCCCCTCTGAAAGTCTATCTCTATGTATGTCGGCCGGTCCGGAAGATCCTTTGTCCTTACCCATGCAAACGCCTCGTCTGGCGGCTCGCTGAACGGATCCTCGAGCACCCCGCCCTCTATTGCGCGCCCCCAAAGGTTCTCGTCGATGCTGAACTTTTTTGCGACGCTGTCGATTTTGATTCCGTGCTTTTTTGCAAACTCCAGCTCCGTCGTCCTGTCCAGGTTCAGGTCCCGGATAGGCGCTATGATTGGAAGGCTGGCGCCTGACATCATGGTCAGGTCAAAGCGCACCTGGTCGTTTCCCTTGCCGGAGCACCCGTGCGCCAGCGCCGTGGCCTTTTCCCTCCTTGCAATCTCGATGACCTTGCCTGCAATCAGCGGCCGCGCCAGCGCCGTTGCCAGGCAGTATTTTTTCTGGTACAGCGCGTTTGCCTTGATCGACGGATGGATATAGTCCCTGACAAACTCCCTTCGCGCGTCAATCGTATGGTGTCTTTTCACGCCGAGCCGCCTTGCCTTTTGTGCGACCGCCCTGTAGTCGCCCCCCTGGCCGACGTCGACTGTGACTGTGACCACGTCCATGCCGTGGTTTTTCTGCAGGTACTTGACTACTACCGATGTGTCCAGTCCCCCGGAGAATGCCAGCACCGCCTTTTCAGTCATAGAATAGTTGACCGACCGTAAGTTCGAATTTATCTTTTGTGCTAGACTCCCGCAGGCTTTTCATAGCTTGAGCTAAAATCCGATCATTATTTATCGGCCAAATATAACGCTGTTTTATGAACGTGCGATCGGCAGTCGTGGCGGGGGCCGCAAGCGTAATCGCGCTTGGGGTGGCAGCCTCGGTGCTCTACATCGACCCTGTACAGCCCGGAGAGCGGATCAGGGTTGCATACTTTCCAAACATAGGCCACGCCATACCGATAGTGGGCATTGAGAGGGGAACCTTTGAGGATCATCTGCCCGACACGAGGATCGAGACCAGGGTTTTTGACAGCGGGCCGCAGGCAATCGAGTCGCTGTTCTCGGACTCTGTTGACATGGCATATGTCGGCCCCGGACCCGCAATCAACGGATACCTCAACTCTGAAAACGAGAGCATCAGGATCCTATCTGGTGCCGCAAGCGGCGGGGCCAGCTTTGTCGTCCATCCAGACTCCTTTGAGGAGGACTTTAGCTTTGACGGGAAGAGAATCGGTGCCCCCCAGATCGGAAACACACAGGACGTCTCGCTGCGCCACTACCTGGCAGGAAACGACCTGAGGCCTGCAGAAAAGGGCGGCTCCGTTACCGTCTACAACATACCCAACCCAGACATCTACACGCTGTTTGTCAGGGGCGACATCGACGGCGCCTGGGTGGCAGAGCCCTGGGCCACCATACTGGAGCATGATCTTGGGGGGATCAGGCTGTTCCATGAGGAGGAGCTCTGGCCAGACGGCGAGTTTGCCTCCGTCCTGCTTGTTGCCGACGTCAGGTACGTTGAGGAAAACCCCGGGGTGGTCCGGTCCTGGCTGGAGGCGCACGACTCGACTGCCGGATGGATCAATTCAGACAAGAAGGCCGCAGGCAGGCTCTTTAACGGCTTTCTGGCCGACTATCTGGGCCGGGGACTCGATGAGGAGATAGTCGATGTATCCCTGTCAAACATCGAGATCACCTCTGACTCTATGCAGGACTCGGTTCGTGTTTTTGCACAGCGCGCCGACGAGCTGGGATACCTGGGAAGAAACGGCCATGACCTGTCTGGGATTTTTTACGACGTGGATTCGGGCTCCGACTCTGGGGGTGATGTCTGATTGACCAAGCTGGAGGCCAAGGGAATCACAAAGTATTTCTTACACGACTCCCACAGGCTCAAGGCCCTGGGAGGCGTTGATCTGAGGGTGGAGTCCGGCGACTTTGTATGCCTGGTGGGCCCGTCCGGATGTGGCAAGTCCACCTTTCTGAGGATTGTGGCGGGGCTGGAGAGCCCCGACGGGGGCCAGATTCTCTTCGATGGCAGGCCTGTCACCACCACCGGCCCCGAGCGGATCATGGTGTTTCAGGAGGGCGCGCTGTTTCCCTGGCTCAAGGTTCGGGACAATGTGGAGTTTGGGCTAAAGATGGCAGGCATCCCGAGGGAAGAGCGCTTCAAAATATCGGGCAGGTATCTGGACATGATGCAGCTTACAAAGTTTGCAGACTCGTACACCTACCAGCTGTCAACCGGAATGAAGCAGCGCGTTGCAATAGCCCGCGCACTTGTCATGGATCCAGACGTGCTGCTGATGGACGAGCCGTTTGCGGCGCTTGATGCGCAGACAAGGAACCTGCTGCTAGTCGAGATGCAGCTAATCTGGGAGAAGACAAAGAAGACAATCCTGTTTGTGACGCACAACGTTGCAGAGGCCGCAGTGCTGGGAACCAGGGTCGCCATATTTAGCAACAGGCCCTCTGTCATAAAAAGGGAGGTAGACAACAACCTTCCCCGGCCCAGGGTATCAGAGGACGAGTCCCTGCTAAGGCTCCAGCAGGACATCCTGGCCGAGCTGCGACCGGAGATCAAAAAGGGCAGGGGGCAGGGCAGTTGAGAAGGAACTTTACGCCCCACAGGATTGCGTTTTACGTAGGAATCGTAGCCGTCTGGCAGGCAGTTGCCATGGCCGGAGTCTGGCCGTCAAACGTCTTTCCGTCCCCCTACGAGGTCGCCGAGGACCTGGCGTACAGCGCGGCAGACGGAAGCCTGTTCTACGGGGTTGCCACGAGCATGTGGAGGCTCCTGGTCGGCCTTGCAATTGCGATAGGCGGGGGTGTAACCCTGGGCGTGTTCATGGCCCGAGTCGAGGCCGTGAACCAGACCGTGGGCTCGCTGGTTCTGGGACTGCAGTCGATTCCGTCAATTGCGTGGGTGCCGCTGGCCATTCTCTGGTACGGGCTCTCCGATGCGGGAATCATCTTCGTCGTCGCCGTCGGTGCGATATTTGCAGTCACGATCAACACGTACGCCGGGGTCAAAAACATCGACCCGCACTTTATCGAGGCCGCACGGAACATGGGGGCCAAGGGCGGACAGCTGGTCACCAGCGTACTGCTTCCCGCCGCGTTTCCCTACATGATCTCCGGATTCAAGCAGGGCTGGGCGTTTGCATGGCGGGGCGTAATCGGCGCAGAGCTGCTGTTTGCATTTCTGGGACTGGGGCACCTGCTCTATGCGGCACGCTCGCTGACCGATGTCTCCCAGGTCATCGCAATAATGCTGGTCATCATGGGAATCGGCCTGCTGGTAGACGGCGTGGTCTTCAGGCGGTTCGAGGACAAGATCATGTCCAGATGGGGACTGCGCTAGTCATATTGCCGCGAAACGGCAGAGCCGCCGGCAGCACGGGAGCAGTTTTTCCATACTCATAAAAGACAGGCATCCTTGTACTCCATCATGGAAAAGGAGCCCCTGCTGGACGCCATCGGACGCAGGGTCGTGCTGTTTGATGGCGCAATGGGAACCGAGATCCAAAAACACGATCCCGGACCCGAGGACTTTCCTGACGGCAGGGACGGCTTTAACGACGGACTGGTGCTGACCCGCCCCGAATGGATAAGGCAGATTCACCGAAGCTACCTTGACGCGGGAGCTGACTGTGTGGAGACCAACTCCTTTGGCTCCAACAAGATAAAGCTGGACGAGTATGGATTCGGAGATCAGACAGTAGAGTTTAACAAGAAGGTGGCGGCGCTTGCAGCGGGGGTCTGCTCCGAGTACTCTGACAGGCCAAGATACGTAGTCGGCTCGATGGGGCCTTCAGGCTACCTGCCAAGCTCCAATGATCCTGATCTGGGACAAAGGCCCTTGGACGAGATCAGCAAGGCGTTTGAGCTGCAGGCAGAGGGCCTGATACTGGGCGGGGCCGACGCGCTGCTCATAGAGACCAGCCAGGACATTCTCGAGGTCAAGCTTGTAATCGAGGCATGCCACAGCGCAATGGACAAGACCGGCAGGAGCACTCCGATCATTGCAAACGCCACGCTGGATCAGTATGGAAAGATGCTCCTGGGCACAAGCATCCAGGCCGCATACACGACGGTTTCTGACATGGGAATTGACGTCTTTGGCCTCAACTGCTCGACTGGGCCGGCCGAGATGACCCCCAGCATAAGGTGGCTTGACGAGCAGAGGGGGCACAGCCTCCTCGTGGTCCCCAATGCCGGCATGCCTGAGAACGAGGGCGGCAGGGCAGTGTACAGGATGCGGCCTGCCGAGATGGCCAGGGTCCTGGGCGACTTTCTTGACAGCTACCACAGGGTCAGGATCATCGGCGGATGCTGCGGAACGGGCCCTGAGCACATTGGCGCGCTACGAAAAATAATTGACGAAAGGGTTGACCCTGCTAGACTGTTGCATAACTCCGACTAGAGCCCAGCCAATCCTTCTGGATCAC
>CAYGCI010000019.1:0-15017 GCA_964348355.1 uncultured Nitrosopumilaceae archaeon
GACGTGACCTCGTACTCGAGGAATGTTTTTGGGAACCGGAAGGAAAAAAGCCGCGTATGTGGTCACGTCCCCCCGTTGACCAGGCGTGAAAATCATAACCATACATGCCAATTCGTGCCTGATTGGTAGAGGTAGGTGACCTCATACAAAGCCGCGGTTTGATGCCCCGTGTTCTCACAGAAAATGAAAAGGACGTTTAATTACACCCGCAGCCAATGCAGGATGTGCGAGTCGCAGTAATGATACTGGTTGCAGCTGTTGCAGTGGCCTCGGGCACGTCGATTGCACACGCCGGCGGTACAAACGTAGAGTCGGTAAAGTTCATCCAGTACCTGGACGAGAATACGGCGCTAGAGGAGGTCCGCAACGGAAACCTCGACATGTACTATTACAGGATCTCCCCGGACAGAATCGAGGACTCCCAGTCACGGGAGGGCCTGAAGGTTTATGACTCGACGGGCGGGTCTTACAGCATTCTGGTGAATCCGGCCGAGTCAAGGGACGGATACAATCCGTTTTTTCACAGGGACGTCAGGTTTGCGCTGAACTACCTGATAGACAGGAAGCTGATCGTAAACGAGCTGATGGGCGGATACGGCGTGCCGATGATCTCAAACTACGGCCCGCTTGATCCCGAGTACATGACTATTCTGGGCCAGCTGGAGGAATTCCAGTTCAGGTACAATCCCAAGCTGGCCGGGCAGATGATCTCAGACGCGCTTGTGGCAGACGGGGCAGAAAGGGTCGGCGGCATTTGGACCTTTGAGGAAAAGCCGGTCACGGTCACCGTCTTTATCAGGAGTGACGACCCGGTAAGAAAGTCCATCGGCGAGATCCTGGCATCAGAGCTGGAGGCCGCGGGCTTTGAGGTCGTCAAGGATTACGGTGACCTGAACAAGGCGTTTGTGGTAGTCTACGGCTCGGATCCGGCAGACGGCGGATGGAGCCTGTACACCGAGGGATGGGGAGGGCGCTCGGCCTTTGTAAGATACGACCCGATTGGCCTGGCGCAGATGTACTCCCCATGGTTCTCAAACATGCCCGGGTTCAACGATCCCGGATACTGGAACTATGAGAACGAGCGCCTGGACCGGATCACGCAAAGGATCTACACCGGGAATTTTAGCTCCGAGGGGCAGAGAAACGAGCTGATACAGCAGGCCACGGTGGAGGCAATCGGAGAGTCAGTCAGGGTGTTTCTTGCAAGCAAGATAGATCAGTACGTGGTAAACGAGGACGTGGACGGTGTAATCAATGACTTTGGCGCGGGGGTGCCTACAAGGTTCACCCCCATCAATGCAAGGACAGACGACGGCGAGCTGGTCATAGGAGTCAAGCAGATCTACCAGGGGGCGTGGAACCCCGTGATGGGCCTGACGGACAGCTATAGCACCCACATCTGGAATCCGGTCAGCGATCCCGCACTGTTCAAGCATCCGTTTACCGGCGAGACGATACCCGTCAGGGCCCAGTGGGACGTAGAGACGGGCGGGCCCGGGCAAAAAATCGACGTCCCCGCAGACGCAGTCCTGTGGAATCCGGAGCTGCAGTCCTGGGATCATGTGGAGGGCGGACGGGCCACGAGCATGGTGACCTTTGACTTTGAGTTCGGCAGCTGGCACAACGGCCAGGCAGTGGACATCCATGACATGCTGTACATTGCATACTTTGGTCTAGAGTGGGGGACAGCCGTTGACGGGGAGGACAGGACGGTGGATTCGGAGTTCACCCCCCAAGCGGCCCAGATGGTCTCCAACATAGTCGGAATAAGGCCCGTCGGGGACTCGCAGATTGAGATGTATGTGAACTATTGGCATTTTGACGAGTCGGAGATTGCGTCCTGGGCGGCATTGTGGGGCAGCATGATGCCGTGGGAGATTTTTGCATCCATGGAAAAATCGGTGCTGGATGGAAAGATGTCGTTTTCACGGTCGGGGGCAGCAAGCAAGAACGTAAGCTGGCTGTCGCTTCTAGTCCCCAATGACGCCCGGATCATAAGGGAGAACCTTGAAGAGTACGGCCGGGAGGGCTTTGTTCCCGCGCCCCTGAGGGGTTTTGGGCTGGAGTGGGACTATTTTGACTCAAGGTATGACTCGACTGCGGGGTGGATTGAGCGGATGGATCACGCAGTCATCAGCAACGGGCCGTTTTACCTAGAGTCATATGCGCCCGAGTCAAGGACGATTACGCTTGCCGCATTTGATGGCCCGGACTATCCGTTTGATCAGGGGCACTGGTCTCAGTTTGAGGACGTCGATTTTCCAAGAATAACGAGCTTCGAGGTTCCAAGGGTGGCTCCAAGGGCGGAAAAAATCGAGCTGCATATAGAGACTGAAAACGCGTCGGAGGTGAGGTACTTTGTCTCCAATCAAAACGGCATCGTGGAATCGCAGACGATCAGCGCGGGGTCGGGCAAAACCGTCATTGAGATACCGGGCAGGGCAGTCGTGGAGGGCACCAACAACATCAAGGTTTTTGCGGTCTCCGACGCGGTGCTGAGGCCTGATCTGTACGAGACAAGCTTCATAGTGAGTCAGGACGCCATGCCGGCCGGCGATGTCAGATCCGGGGACGTCCGGAAGGCCGGCAGTGCCGATTACTCGTGGGCGTATGTGGCGGCCGCCTCCGCGGCAGCCGTTGTGGCGGCCGCCGCGGCCAGGGCAAAGCTAGGAAACTAGATAGTCCGAGGCTATCTGCTCTATGTCGCCTTGCAGCCTTGCCCCCGAATAGTCCTCCAGTAGATTTTGGTTCAGGGCGTAAAACGTATGCCCCCACCTGAACTTGTCAAGCAGCCTCAGCGACTCCTCCCTCAGTCCCAGGACAAACAACGCGCCGGATATGGCCTCGACGGTGGTCAGCTTGCCTATCTTGGAATAGTTTACGGGGTTTCCGGCAAGCATGGGGGGCAGCCTCCGCCCGATTCCTGCGAGTTTTTTGGAAAAAACGCCATCGGCCAGGCCCCAGGAGCAGTCAACGGCGGTGATGGAACCCGAGACGGAGCCGTCAGAGGGGAGCAGGTATCGTGGTGCAAACGGATCCAGGACTATGGTGCCGGGGGAGGTTTTTTTGACGCTTCGTGCAAGGCCGAACCTTACCAGCCTTGCGGCAGTGCACTTGCCAGGATCGTCCTGCCTGAGCATCAACACCCGTACCCTCAACGGATGGCATCAGGGACGCGGCGGTATTAACTATTCATTTGCCGGCCGAGTCGACTCCCTGCACCGGTACCCACCGCGCCCGCCCGAGATCGCTGCCTTGATCCGCGCCAAACCGCTGTGCATTATCCGATCCGGCGTAACAGCTAGGGCTTCGGAAGTGATTTACAATTTCAGGCACAAATTCTGCTTGATCGGCCTTCTTTGATGGCAAAATTCGTGCCTGAACTTCCAGAGCCCGAGCTGTTACGATCACAGGCCTATGCGCACGTCCAGGATCCTGCACCCCTTTCCCTTCTCCAGGACAAGCACGGGGTTCATGTCCAGCTCCTTGATTTCCCCAAAGTCGGTCACCAGCTGGGAGAGTCTCTGGATGCATTCGGAGAGCCCTGCAAGGTCCGATGGCATCTCCCCCCTGACGCCCTCAAGGAGCTTTTGCGTCTTGATCGAGGCAATCATGCCGTCTGCCTCCCTGTCAGTTACCGGTGCAAGCCTGAATGTCACGTCCTTGAGGACCTCGACGTAGATTCCGCCCATGCCGAGCATGATAACCGGGCCGAATCCGGGCTCGAGCTTTGAGCCGATGATCATCTCCTTGCCGCCCCTCACCATCTCAACGATCAGGACGCCCTTGACTTGTGCGCCCCTGTCGTAGGCCCTGGCGTTTTTGACGACTGTGCGGTATGCCGAGCGGATCTCTTTTTCGCCGGTCAGGTTTACCATGACTCCGCCCGCATCGGACTTGTGAATGATCTGCGGCGAGGCAATCTTCATTACGACCGGATAGCCGATTTTTTTGGCGGCCCTGACTGCCTCGTCTGCGTTCTTTGCAAGCTGGCTTTTTGGCAGGGGCAGCCCATATGCCCTGAGAACCTCTTGGCCCTCCTCCTCTAGCAGGTTTGGCCTGCCCTCCTCCTTTACCCTGGCAAGAATTCCGGCTGCCCTGTCCCTGTCTACCTTGAACCTCCTGATGGAGCCGCCCGGCGTGCTTGCCCACTTGGAGAATCTCAGCATCGCGTTCAGGGCCCGGATCGCCCCCTCGGCATAGTTGTAGTAGGGAACGCCGCCGGCTGCCAGGATTTCCCGGTTTGTGACTCCCTCGTCTCGTCCCATCAGGCTGGCAAGCATGGTTTTTTTGTATTTTTTGGACATCTCGACGATGACATGTGCCAGCTTGTCATAGTCCAGGGTTGCAGAAGGCGTGCACATTGAGATTACCGAGCCGACATTCTTGTGCTTTAGAACCTCGTCTAGCACGCCGCGGAAGCGGTTAAAGTCGGCATCGCCCACGATGTCAACGGGATTTCTGGAGCTTCCCCACGGGGGGATGACCCTGTCAATCTTTGGCCTGATGGACTCGATCCCTGCCATCCTGACTCCCAGCCGGGAGCATGCGTCAGTCGAGATGATTGCAGGGCCCCCGGCGTTTGAGACGATTACCAGATCGCCCTTTGATGGCAGCGGCTGCTTTGAGAACGCCGCCGCATAGTCGAACAGCTCCTCCATCGTATCGACACGGATTGCGCCGGACTGTGCAAGCAGCGCGTCGTATATTTCATCGGAGCCCATCAGGGCACCTGTATGCGACATTGCAGCCTTTGCGCCCTCTGGACTCCGCCCGGACTTGAGGACCAGGACCGGTTTTTTGTGCTTTTTGGTTATGGTCTTGCAGACCCTGAGGAACTCCTGTCCGTCCCCCATGTCCTCAAGGTACATTACGATGACCTTGGTCTGTCTGTGGGTTGCCAGCATCTTGAGGACGTCGATTTCGGTCTGATCTGCCTTGTTTCCCATTGAAATTACGGCGGAGAATCCGATGCCCTGCGCGCTGGCATCCTCGACCAGCGCAGCGCAGATTGCGCCGCTCTGAGAGACCAGTGCAATCCCCCCGGACTCGGGGGTGATCTTGAGGAAGGTGGAGTTCATCATTGTCCTGGGATCAAGGTTCATCACCCCGAGGCAGTTGGGTCCGATTACCTGCAGCTTGTATTTTTTTGCAATGTCCTTTAGCTCCTGCTCAAGCCTCCTGCCTGCCTCATCGACCTCCTTGAAGCCGGCAGTGATTATGATTGCGCCCTTGATCTTCTTCCTGCCGCACTCCGCCAGGACCGCGGGAACGACGGTGTTCTTTGTCACGACAACTGCAAGATCGATGAGCTTTGGGACATCCAAAACGCTCTTGTATGCCTTTTTGTTGAAGACTTTGGGTCTGGTAGGGCTGATCGGATAGATGGCCCCCTTGTAGCCCTTCATAATGTTTGATGTGATGGCACGCCCCACGCTTCCCTCCTTGTCGGATGCGCCGATAATTGCAATGGATTTTGGCGAAAGAAAGACCGAGGATGCCATGCCGAACAAGGGAGGTTCGTTGATTTTCCATAATAAAGCTATTCATGGAAGCAGTCTTCCCAGAAGTAACCCAGAAAACGGCTCCAAGTTCGAAACGATTCAAATCAACTCGCCTACAGATCCGCATGTTGTCTGCACCGCCATGAATCTGGTCACATCTGTGAAGGATGTGTTTTGAGCCGTTTTATGCAAATCCGCTCACACATGATCAGAACCTGCCAATTTCGAATCAATTCCCTGCCCTCTCTGCGGCAAGCTTCCCTTGCACCTTCTGAATCCTTGTCGTGACGCGGTTCGTCTTGTTGTTCAGTGCCTTGAATTCCGAGGACGTAGGCATGTGTTTCCTGGGTAATGATGGATTATAGATCAGGCGGTCACAAAAAATTAGCTAGGAGGAGGCTACCCTGCTTTAAAATAAAGTGCAAGGGTGCTAGGAAGACCCCCCTTGAATAGTCTTGTCCCGCCAGATCGTCGTGTGGGTGGCATGGCAGGATGTGGACAAGACAGGCCGGCGCCTGCCATGCATTGCGCAAACTCCTGTCCTTGGGCATGCAGAATATGGCACACAGCCGCCTGAGGGCAGCTGCGGCGGCCTAGTCGACTCGTGGATTTAACTGGAAGCATGCCTCCATGCTTTCATACGACATGTCTAGCCCCTTCAATATTTCAGGGTAGTCTGTTTTGTACTTTAGGAGGAATTTGTTCACATACTGCTTTGCATTGGACTCCTCCAGAAATTCGTTCAGCAGTTTTTTATCCATGCTGTTTAGCGAAGCTAATATCGCTATGTCGTGATAGTCCTTCCAAATTTTAGATGGAATCTTCCCGTCCCCCGTCTTGTCGTATTTGGAGGCGCGCTCTAGTGATGCGACAATTTTTAAAAACACCAGCAGCTCAATCTTGGGTACGTACAGAGAAAGACCGTCGATCTCCCTCAATTCTCGATGCTCCAAGACCTTTCCCCAGTCGAACCTGATTCCATGGCCTTCCTCGTCCTCCTTGGAAAAACTTCCAACAAACACATCCACAATAACCTCTTTTACTCTGCCACCAGATTCAATCTCCTTCACATAGTATCTGGGATGGAAATACTCGTAACAGGTCGTGCTATGGAAGCTGTTCTTGATTTCAGGCACAAATCTGCCTAGGAGGATTCCTCCAAGATGGCAAAACTCACGCCTGAACTTCCAAAGCCCGACCTGTGACAAATACTCGTCTTTTTTTACCTTGTATCCGTTTGCAGGAAAGTACTCCTCTAACAGTATGTAATTCAGATCCCTGTCTGTTGGCATTACGACATCGATGTCCTTTGAGCCTAGAGCCTGCCTGTATGCATAGACTGCCCACCCGCCGATGATCGTCGGATATGCGCCTTTTTTCTCATCCATCCATTTTAGAAACCTCTTTAGTTCTGCAAGACTTGCATCCGTGAATTCTTTGTCATAGTCGTCATAGCTCATGGATGCCACATCCTTGCAATCATTCGCTCTGCCAGGTATGCCATGTTGTTGCAGTAAAGATCCATCATGGTCCTGACTGGCGATGTTACGCGGGTGCCCTCCTCCATCCGAGAGTCGTCAGGAAACTTGTACCAGTACAGATGGACCCTCACTTTTCCTTCTGATGACTGGGCCTCTTCTAGCAGTGCCGGGTTTTCCACATACGCGTGCAGTTCTGGATCCCTTGAATAGTCGTCGTAAAATCTTAGCGCGCTTGTCAGGCACATTATTCCCCCGTTTTTGCCAAGATGGTCTGCCGTGGAATCCGGATCCGGGCCAATACTGTACGTTCCGATTTTTTCATTCTGCATGTCACGAAACCTGCCATAAAAGTCTAGCAGTGCATGCCTTGACGGAATTTGATAGATTGGCTTTCCCTTCTCGCCTATGGTCTTTCTAACAAATTTAAAGTCCTCAAGCCATCTTACAAAACTGCTGACTCTTGCCCCATGGCTGATGCCTATGTCCCTAGCCATCTGCCTTTGGGTGAATACTGGGTTCTCTAGCATGTAGCGCAACTGCATGTTTTCCTCCTTTGTTCTGAATCTTGCCATCTGTGGTCTGCCTCCAGCCGGATCGATGATCTTATATCACACAGATCATTGATCTGACTACACACAGACCATAAGTAAAGAATAAAAACCTAACTAATCCTGGGCCGTGGCAGGACGCAAGGTGGGCCCCCTGAGAGGTGATCCGAAATTAGAAACCGTACAAATTTTTCAAGTGATCTCATAGATAATTTGTATTTTATTGACATTTTGAGTTGTTTTATGCAAATTCGTTCACAAATAATCAGAGTTGTACGAGGTCACCTGCCCCTACCAATCAGGCACGAATTGGCACGTATGGTTATGATTTTCACGCCTGGCCAACGGGGGGACGTGACCGCATACTCAGAGTTTGCTAATTTCGAGTCAATTCTCTGTCGGCACCCTCTCCGTGCAGATCACGGCAGTCTGTACGCCACATACGCGCTAGATCACAGCGAGAGATACATATTTTCGTGCAGAATCCGGATAGGTCGGCGCCCTCAAAAAACTCGGAGACTCCCACGTCCCGAGCTAGCAGCAGTTTGGGCCGGATCCCAAGGCAAGCGATGCCTTTTAACGAACTGCTTAATCAAATTTTACACCTGTTAAGGAATAGTATTTTTTTAACCAAAGCCATGATTGAATTTGACAAGCCCATACAGACAAAATCTGGCCTAGATATTGGCAAGGTGTGGGTTGAACTACAAGGGTGTTGGGCAGAATATGAAAAGGCCAAACTTAAACACGACCATAAAGCCATGCGGCACCATGCACTACGAATACCCCAGCTACAAAGTGACATAGGCTTAAGGCAGGCGCAGCTTCCAGAACTTGCCGATCCCCCGTCGGGCCACAATTGAGCATGAGGCTATTTTTCGTACGGGGCCATCCCCCACTGGCAATTATAGCAGCAGTCACAAGTAATTGAGGGCTTTGACCGGCGATCTGTAAATGTGCTTGTACATCAGTACTTCCTAGGTGTGCTTTTGCAGACCCGGCACGGCATAGCCGCTAACTTCGTTTACGCATAAGATCTTTTGCAAATTACGTAATTACCGTGCCTGTAAAAGTACACCTAGGAAGTACTGATGTGATCTTCTCCAGGTTGAGGGCCTGTGCCCGGGCAGAGTAGCCGTCTAGGCCGTCTATTTGCAAGGAATTCCAGTCTGCCGGACCGCCCCCGGCTTTCCACTGCCAAATCCCTTGCAGCAAGACTCGCGCCTGCATGTCACAGCGACCCGGCCTGCTACGGAGACCTTTACCCCGTACGACTAGCTTCCAAGCATCTTGCCGGCCGGGTTTTCCTTTCGCGGAACCCACTGCAGCCTCAGGCTCCGGTATCCTCCGACAAGCTCCCAGGCCTCCCGGGCCAGTGTACGGAGACGCTCGTTGTTGATTGCAAACTCGTGGTTTAGCTGGGATACGGTGTTCTTAGAGTCGCTGTAGATGATGATCTCGTCATCTGAGCCCCCAAAATCCCTGAGGGCCGAGATTATCGCCAGGTACTCTGCCTGGTTGTTCGTAAGATCGGGCTTTTTTTCGTAAAACGACTTGCCGGACTCTATTACGAAATAGCCATAGCCGGAGTTCGGACCTCCGGAGCCGTCGACATAAATGCTAGTGGTCATCCCTGAACAGTCTTGTAATCTTCACACTAAGATTTATGATTATCACGTATACTATGGTCGAGAGTCCCTGTGCCATGATGGATGCCAGGTACGGATCGTGGCCCATCGTCAGCAGGTAGTACTGGGAGAACCCCCTGGCAATCGTGTAGATGACCTCCCCGACCCCAAGGGAGGAGATGATCCTGATCAGGTCATGGCGCAGGCGGGCATTGTCAACGGCGCCAGAGTCCATCCGGTACTTTTTGCGGTTGTCCAGATAGAACAGCCCGCCAAACACGGAAAAGTATACGGTGTAATCTACAATGAGGGTATAGATGGTGTTAAGATAGTCGTCCTGCCCGGCCAGGGCCTGTGCCGCGGCTGCAGAGACCGTAATCGAGGCCGCAAGTGCGACCAGGATGTTTTTGTTAAGCTTGAGATACTCCCTTGATCTGGAATCCACACAGGATGTGGTCTTGTAATTACAAATAAACCATGGACTAGTCCAGTGTAATCTTCAGGAGGATCAGCATTCCTGCCAGCTCCGCTATGCCGACTCCGAGCAGGTACGGGAATATGTCATGAGAGAACAGCATCTCCATCGAAAAGTACGCCATCGCACCGACTATGTTGTGAAGGATCAGCATTCCTGCAACCACCACCATCCCCAAGGGAAGCTGCGCCCTAGTTCGGACATACATCCTTCCAAAGGTTGCAATCAGGATGCCCAGGACTGTGATGTTTGCAATCGACACTATGGACATGATTGCAGAGGTGTATTCCATTTAGAGATCAACCCCTGCCATATGCTTATTTACTTTTATCCAATTTATGTGCAATTTCCTCAAACGCCTCCATGTTTGCCTCTAAAAACGGGGAGATGAAATAAGTGACGCCGTACTTTTCGCCCTCCCTCTCTATCAGGTTGTTCTTCTCCAGGACCCCGATGTGGTGCCGGATTGCCTTATAGTCCAGCTGCAGCTGGTTTGACAGCTGGTTGGTATTCATGGGATTTTCCTTTAGCTCGTAGATTATCCGAAAACGGTTGACTCCCCCCCTGGAGCCTGCAAAAACGAGCCAGAGAAGCCGTTTTACATGTGGATCATTGGCCATGAGCTACCTATAGGCGGCACCCTAGCGCTAAAAGGTATTTGCACCCGGCCACTAGACATAAAAATCCAGGGGGAGGACACCAGTTAGAGATGATGGAGCTAAGTTATGACTATCCGCTGTACAGGCCCCCCTCAGAGGCCAGGTCGCTGATTTTCCAGGTCACCCTGGGCTGCTCGTTCAACGAGTGCTCCTTTTGCGACATGTATAGATCCAAGGAATACTCGGAAAGGCCGTGGGACGAGGTAAGGGCAGAAATCGACCTGATGGCAAAGCACATGCCCCGGACCAGAAGGGTGTTCCTGGCAGACGGGGATGCACTGAACTTGGATACGGAGTATATGATAAGGATCGTAAAGTACATCAGAGAGAAATTCCCGTCTATTGAAAGGATTTCTTGCTATGCCATGCCGATGAACCTGCTGAAAAAATCCACTGAGGAGCTGGAACGCATGAACGAGGCGGGTCTGGACATGCTGTATCTGGGAGTCGAGAGCGGCTCTGATGTCGTATTAAAAAAGGTGACAAAGGGGGCAATTGGAAAAACCATAATCAAGGCGGTAAACAAGGCAAAGGATGCGGGATACGTGATGTCCTGCATGGTGATTTTGGGGCTGGGCGGGCAGAAATACTCCAAGGAGCACATCAGGGGGACCGCGGAGGTGATCAACGCATGTGCGCCCAACTACGTGGGAGCGCTTACACTGTACCTGGAAAACGGGATAAAGGACGAGTTCACTGAAAAGTACGAAGGCGATTTCGTCAGGATTAGCGACGATGACGCACTGGGCGAGCTTCATGATCTTGTCAAGCAGATTGACGTAAAAGACGAGGTCGTCTTTAGGGCAAACCACGGCTCCAACGCGTATAACATCAAGGGGACGTTTCCGCAGGACAAAGAAGAGATGCTAAGGCAGCTAGACTGGCTGCAGCGGCATCCCGAGACAGCCAGGCCCCGGGGACTGAGGGGATTTTAGAGGCTTTCTACCACGGATCTGAGGGAGTCAGGGAGCTCGGGCATTTCGGTGTGGCTCTCGTTGTTCTGCAGGATTTCAGGTCCGATCCGCCTTACCTTCTGGGTTCCAATCAGGGTGTCGATTGCCCTTTGGGTCTTTTTCTCGTCAAGCACGCTCCCCAGTCTGGCCAGGAGCTCCTCTTCATTTTCGTACTTTTGTATGGCGTATTGAACCAGGATGGATGTCTCCTCATCTGTCAGGTCGGCCATGCACGATGGACTCCCCGAGCAGTAATAATGGTTGTCATCTGAACAGTCTGCCGCACAGCCCCGGCTTTGCGTAAAAGACTGGCTGTTTTTACGCGCTCGGGCACGGTTGTGCAGCAGGCTAGAACTGAAAAATGGTTAAAATACAGCCAGGGACAATGACATGTACTTGGCAGGCAGGCTAGAACTGATCTCAAACGTGCTGGCAATCAGGAAATACGCAGTTATTGCAGCTCTTACCGCAGCTGGCTTGGGTGCGGCGTACTTTTTTTTGACAATGTCGCTGCTGCCCACCCACATGGATGCGGCATCAGAGGAATATGGGGGCCACATTGCGGCCTCAGTCGCACTGACCGCAGTGATTGCAGCGCTTGGCGGAGTCAACATTGCGATGATTGCGTTTAAAATGAAAAGGATGAGGATGATGAGCTCTGCAAAGTCTGGCGGGGCCGCGTTTCTGGGAGGCGCGTTCTCTGCGTTTACCCCGGGATGTCCCGCATGTACGGCTCCACTGGCCGTGATTCTGGGCGCAGTAGGAGGCCTGTCGATTTTCCCAATGCAGGGACTGGAGCTGAAGCTGGTTTCCGTGGGGGTGCTGGTCTTCTCGATTTACTGGATCACAGGGGGACTGCAGAGGCCTAGCTGCTGCTCAATTAAAAAATAAAATCCCTCGCCCTGCTGCGACCGGTCCCATCACCCGATGATATGGCTGGCAATGGCAACCATGCTACCCTGTGCGCTGCACGTTCAAGTGCTGTACCGCCATGCAAAAGCCACCGTCAAATCCGTCCCCGTCCGCATAATCTGCACCTGCAGGCAGTACACAGTTCTGGCCAGCCTTGACAAAGCGGCACGGGTGGCAAAAACTACAAGACTTGCAAGTATGAAACAAAACTCGAAGATCCTCTAGAAATACAACACATGCCTAGAACCGATCAAGCCAGCTTTCACACCGCGTTGACTGAAAGCCAGAGGCAGTGAAAAATGGAGGCAGCGGCAGAACCATCCATGTCCAAGTGGAGGTGCTCGCCATTGGAATTCAGTCAGCGTCCATTTCCACTGTCCTGCTCAGTCATACTCGAGCCAGCAAGGTCAGGATCCAGTCTTTGGGGATTCGTCAGTTTTTCGGATCCAAAAACTGGCTTGTCGCCTTTCTGGCATGCAGGATTGGGAACTATGAAAAACCGGTCATGTGCTTTTGGCCGTTTTGTGGCTTCCGCACGAGCCGCCTTCCTTGACGACTGGCTCAATCAGCTGCTCCCCGGTACCCGCATCGAGAGTATACTTTATCTTTGTATTGGATTCCGTATAGTCGACTAGCTGCCACACAAGGAAGTACTGGCCAGAGTCATTTACGGCCTTTGCGAGTCTGGCCCTGTCAACGTCATAACCCTGTCGTGCCTGCTCTTCTGAAATTGCAAGATCTCTGACATCATCAATGCTAGTGTCCTGGGAAATCTCTACTGTTCCCTCTGCCTCGCCTATTGGCACGGCCCAGCTTTGCTTGTAGGACTTGTCCTCCGAATCGGCCAGTGCAGGGGATGCATAGCCAAGCACCAAAACTACTACCAGAAGAGACAGCAGGAATGCTGGAACGAGTACCTTGCCCATGCCTACTGGTTATTCGAGGCTGGATATAAAGAGTAGGGACGCATTGCGTGAAAACAGCGAGCCAGCTGGGGCCCTTTTTATGAAAAATGTCCGAAATGGCATGTCTGGAGCCGATATTGCTGCCCGGTACAAACTCTCAACAGATCTTATACTGCATGATAATTTGGAGCACATATGGCAGAAGCGGTCATCCGACAGACAATACTGCACGATGCTGCACATTTTGGGGTGCGGATAACCATTGGCCTGATATTTGTCATGCATTCGCTTGGAAAGTTCGGATCCGGCTTTGCAGAAAACCTGCCAAACATGGGACGCATGTGGTCACCTGCCCCTATCAATCAGGCATGAATGGGCAGGTACAATTATGATTTTCGTGCCTAGCTAGCAGGGGGACGTGGCCTCATACCATGGGACTGCCGGCCGAGATGCAGATTCCAATCGCACTGGCAGAGCTTGTTCCCGGGATACTGCTTATCATGGGGGGACTGACAAGAATCTCAGCGTCACTGCTTTCAATTGTAATGCTGGGTGCGATATTCCTGGTAAAGGGCGCGCAGAGCTTTACCGGAAGGGGCGGAACGGAGCTGGACATACTGCTGCTGGCAGGCTGTCTTGTTACAATAGTGATAGGCCCCGGAAGAATATCGGTCTCCCATATTCTCAAGAGGGTTCCGCGATTCCTGCAGTGATGTCCCGGCAGGGATGTGCACTGGGCTCGCTGCAAGGGGCTCCACATACTCAGTTTCCCATGAGTTTGGTAGAAGGCAGGGATCCGTCCCAGGCGGAGCTGGGATTTTTTCAAGTTTTGACGTGCCTGAAAAAAATTTGCGTCTGGCAGGTACAAGCCCCAGCTATCGGGAACTGTTGCCTATGTAGATTGCCTTTAGTACGTCGGTTTTACTTACCGTTCCGCCCAACTTGCCTTCTATTCTAACGCCCACGCCGTTAATTTTTTCCTGGATCATGACCTTGCATGCAACTGCCAGGTCCTCCTCAAAGTCAACGAATTCTATACTCTTGGTCATGACGTCGCCTGCATGCATGGTACTGCCAAAGCCGGATTCCGAAAGGAATCCCTTTCGTGTAAAGACTATGGATATTGCAGGATCAGAGTCATCCAATACGGAATCGGTGTTGCCCTGCTCCAGTGCAATGTTGAACAGGTCACGAAATGTGATGATTCCTTCAATGCTGTCATTGTCTTGTATGAAAATCCTAGATATCTTGTTTTCAACCATGGCAGATACGACGTCCTTTAGGGAGTCACTGGAGTTTTGTCGAATGTAGGAAATCGTCATTACGTCCCCGACCTTGTGCGTGCCGGAATGATTTTCTGCATAATAGCGTGCAAGATCGGTCTTTGTTACTATTCCAGCCACCAGCCTGCCGTCTGCAGATACCCCCAAGGATCCGATGTTTTTTTCCAGCATGGCTTTGGCGCATTCCGGAACGGTGGAGGAGACAGGAGCCAGTACGATTTTTTTCATTATCTTTGAGACCGGAATGTCATCCAGGTTTTTCTCAGAATCATCACCCAGCAGGAAGTTTCCAATGTCCTTTTCGGTTATAATGCCGACGTGGGAGCCGCTCTCAGTTACAAGCAGGCGGCTGATTTGCCTGCTCAACAGCTTGGCTATGGCGTTTGAAAGCGATTCCCCGCTTTCTATTGCGACCGGCTCGTTCATCAGGGAGGAAATTTCTGTCATTTTTTCCATTCCTTGGTTACTTGATGAGGTATACCGGGATTTTTGACTTGTGCAGTATGAAGTTAGAAACGCTTCCCAGCATGTCACCCGTGGCAGAGCCACTGCCAGTCGTACTCATTACAATGTGATCAAAATGTCCCTTCCTTGCCAGGGCGACCGCCTCGTATCCGGGGGATCCCCTTAGAATTTTGGTCTTGAATTTTACATCCTTGTTTCCTGCCC
>CAYGCI010000020.1:0-14859 GCA_964348355.1 uncultured Nitrosopumilaceae archaeon
TCCTGGAGGTCCTCATGGACAGCGCGCTAAAGGTGGAGATCGACGAGGAGATGGTATGCGGGATAGAGCACCACATGAACAAGCAGTTCACCGACGCGCTGTGCACGATGCTCAACCATCCCAGAAGGTGTCCCCATGATCATGCGATCCCCAGGGGCGAATGCTGCGGCGATGATAGCGACTGAACGTCTTTGATGGCCAAAAAGCGTCTTCCTGTGTGGCCCGTACCCGGGCAGTTCAAGAGTGACAGCTCGGGCTCGAGGTTCAGGCGTGCACCACACTGCAGGGGTGGAAGGCTGCCCCTAGAGCAGGCAGGCCCCGAATACCCCCGCAGAGTCGCCCAACCCGTTTTGAAGTATCGGGGTGTCGACCAGATCGCTGAAGACCCTCTCATACACCGCGTCTCGTCCCTCGTCATACAGAAACGGGACGTTGGATACGCCGCCGCCGAGGACTATTGCATCCGGATCCAGTATGTCGATGACGTTTGCAAGCGCGGTTCCAAAGTTCTCCATGAACTCGCCCTTCCATTGCCTGGCATGCCGGCCTGACAGGCCAGACACGATGTCCTCGGTGGACTGGTGCAGTCCGGTAAGCTCGGTCCACCTCCTCTCCAGTGCGGGGCCGCTGATGTACGTCTCTGCACATCCCCTGCGCCCGCAGTAGCAGTGATTTCCCCCCTCGTGCAGCAGGTGGTGGCCCCATTCCCCTGCGATGTTTGTGCGGCCCCGGTGGATCCGGCCGTCAATTACGATGCCGCCCCCGACCCCTGTTCCCATTATCACGCCGAAAACAACGCGGTATCCCCGTGCGGCACCCATCGTGGCCTCGGCCATTGCAAAGCAGTTGGCGTCGTTTTCCATCGCTACTCTCTGTCCCAGTTTTTTTTCCAGATCCTGCCGCAGCGGTCTTCCGATGAGGCACTGCGTGTTGCTGTTTTTTATCAGGCCCGTCTGCCCCGAGAGGGCGCCGGGGGTGCAGACCCCCACGCTGCACGGGCCGGTCTTGAGCTCGGAGACCAGCCCTGCGACCGACTCGACAATCCCATCATAGCTGTCTCCGGGTGTCGGCACCCTCTTTCTGGATATCGCGACTAGATCGTCGTCAAGCAGAACCGCCTCGGTCTTGGTGCCGCCAAGATCTACTCCTATCTTGTTCACAATAAAAGTTGGGGGGGATACGGTTAAGTCTTGATGGGCCTACATTCCCGGCATTGCCGGCGGCGCTCCGGGCGGTCCGCCGCCTCCGGGGGCGCCAGACACCGCAATGACGTCGTCAATCCTTAGAATCATTGTCGCGGCCTCGGTTGCAGACTTTATGATCTGCTCCTTTACTGCGACGGGCTCTACGACGTTGAGGGACAGCATGTCGGCAATCTTTGTGTTCCTTGCGTCGATTCCAGTCCACATTTTGCCCTGGCTCTGCTTTGATCTCAGGTTTGCCATGGTGTCGATGGGATCCATCCCGGCGTTCTCTGCGATGGTCAGCGGAATCGTCTCGAGTGCCTCTGCATATTTTTTGATTGCAAGCTGCTCCCTGCCGTCAAAGGAGTCGGCCCACTCTTTGAGCTGCGTTGCAACATATGCCTCCGGTGCCCCGCCGCCAGCTACGATTGCCGGCTTTTCGATTACGTCCTTTACCACCATCAGCGCGTCATGGATTGAGCGGTCTACCTCGTCGACCACCCTTTGTGAGCCGCCCCTGATGAGCACGGTCACAGAGTCGGGGTTTTTGCAGCCCTCGACGAAGACCCACTTGTCAGACTCTACCTTTGACTGGTGGACCAGGCTTGCGATCCCCAGGTCTCTTTCCGTTATATCGTCAATGTTGGTCGATACCCTGCCGCCGGTCGCCTTGGCCAGCTTTGTCATGTCGCTTTCCTTGACACGCCTTACTGCCAAGATTCCGTTCTTTGAGAGATAGTGTTGTGCAATGTCATCTATTCCCTTTTGGCATATGACGACGTTTGCGCCTACATCATGAAGCTTGTCGACCATCTCCTTGAGCATCCTGTTCTCCTCCTCTAGGAACATCTGCATCTGGGTCGGGTCGGTGATTCTGATTTCTGAGCTCATCTCGGTCTTTTCAATCTCCAGTGCCGTGTTGAGCAGTGCAACCCTTGCCCTTTCGATCTTGGTAGGCATGCCGCTGTGGACGATCTCCTTGTCCAGAACTATGCCCCTGATCAGCTTGGTATCTTGGATTGATGCGCCTGCCTTCTTTTCGACCTTGAGGTTGTCAAGGTCTACCGAATAGTCGTCACCCTTTTTGGTTACGATGTTCAGGACGGCGTCGACTGCCAGAGGCGAGAGCTTGTCGCTGTCCTCTGAGATCAGCTTTGACTGCATGCTTGTAGTCGCGATTTTTTCCAGGGATTCCTTGTCATCTGGTTTTACCTTTTTGGAAATTTCGTTGAGGATTTCAAGGGTCTTTTCTGCAGCTGCTTGGTATCCCTCGATAATCACCGAGGAGTGTACGTCCTTTTTGATCAGCTCGTTTGCCTTTGCCAGGAGCGCGCCTCCGAATACTACAGATGAGGTGGTGCCGTCTCCCACCTCATTGTCGATGGTCTTTGAGACCTCCACCATCATTTTTGCCGCCGGATGCTGAACGTCGATTTCCTTGAGAATGGTGGCACCATCATTGGTGATTGTTACGTCCCCCAGGGAGTCTACTAGCATCTTGTCTAGCCCTCTCGGACCCAGGCTTGTTCTGACTAGTTCTGCGACCAGCTTTGCTGCCGCAATGTTGTTTTCCTGTGCATCCCTTCCTTTTTGCTGGAGTGCACTCTCCTTTAGAACCAGAACCGGCCCGTTTGCTGTCTGCTGAATTGAAGCCATATTTCAGCTAGACTTACGAAAGGCCCTATTTAATATTATTTCGGGCCACGTAACGTAGGCGTTTGCCCCCCGTGCGGCATGGGGCAATTATTTTAATTATTGCCCCCATGAGGCCCCGTACAGGGGGCAAAAGCCTGCTCCCGGGCTGCACTGCCGATCAGGATCTTGATCACCATGGCCCCCGCGCCGTGCACCCGAGGGGGCAAACTCTTACGCCAGGGGGGAAACAAACGATCTTTTCTTGACGTCCACGATTCCGCTGTACAGGATGCGCACAGAGGGCAGTGCCAGGAAGGGCAGGAACAGCGGCACGAGGTGCGGATGCCTGAACCCGGAGCCGGCATCTGCAATCGATGCGTTGATCTCTGCAAAGTTCTTGGCGACCTCGTCAAACGGATCAGTGGAGACTATGCCGCCAAACTGCAGCGGCATGCTTGCGACCGTCCTTCCCCTGCTGACTACCGCCATGCCTCCCTGGGATCTTGCTAGTTCGTTGGCCGCAGCTGCCATGTCCCTTTCATCAGAGCCTATGACTATCAGGTCGTTTTCATGAAAGCTCCACGTCGACGCAAACGCCCCAATGTCTGCGCCAAAGTTGCTCAAAAAGCCCACGGTACCCCTGCCTGTCCTTCCGGTCCTGTCAAAGGCCGCTACCTTGTAGACGTCCTGATCCAGCGATGGCAGGACGTTTCCGTCCCTCGTCCTGAGCTCTGCCGATCCAAGCTCCGTGATGATCTCGGTAAGCATGCTGATTGTGTTTGCAGTCACGGTCTTCTTGCCTGATCTTACCGTAAAGTCCCGTTCTGAGAACTTTCTGAGCTTTACCGTGCCCCTCATCTGTCTTGAGACTTTCTTTGGCTTGAACTCTGCGACGATCCTGCCCCCAGATACCACGAGCCTTCCGCCGACGAAGACCCTGTCCGGCCTGAACCGCTCCAGATCATCGAAGACCAGCATGTCTGCAAGCCTGCCGGGCGCGATGCCTCCCAGGTCTTTTGCCATGTTGTAATAGTCAAAGCAGTTTTTGGACGCCATGGTAACGGCATCGATTGGATCCACTCCGAGCCTGACGGACTCGCGTACGCAGTGGTCTATGTGGCCGTAATGCTCGATGTCGTGCGGGTCAAGGCCGTCCGAGCAGAACATGAGCCTGTCAGTGTATGTCCCATGCGACAGGATCCTGGGGACTATCTCCCCGAGATCCCTGCGTATGGAGCCCTCCCTGATCATGATCCACATGCCAAGACGCAGCCTCTCCAGTACCTGATCAAAGTCAACCGGCTCGTGACACGACAGGATTCCGGATGCGACATATGCGTTGAGTTTTTTCCCCGAGGCGCCTGCGGTGTGTCCGTTGATTATGCAGTCGGCCTCCAGCATTGCAGACAGGCCCCTCATTGTCTTGGGATCCCGCGTCGTGACCTTGATCCATGAGAAGACCTCGCCGAGTCCCAGGACGTTTGGGTTCCTTACCGCGGATTTTGCCTGGTCGGCAGTCAGCGACCTGCCGTGACTGAACTTGGGGTCGACCGGCAGACCTCCGGGAACCACGTTGAAGATCCTGATTGGCAGGTCGCTGCAGGCCTTGAGAAACTCCCGGAATCCGGCATTTCCCGCAACGCTGACAATGTCGATGGGATCCGAGAACAGCGTCGTGACCCCGCACAGCAGCGACTTTTTTGCCATCTCCCCGGGCAGCACGAACTGGTCGATATGGACGTGCGGGTCTGCAAATCCCGGCGTGACGTATCTTCCTGCCATGTCCATCCTGGCAGTCTTTGGGCCGACAGTATGGGACGCGTCGGGGCCGACATATGCGATCCTGTCCCCAGATATGGCAACCTGCGACCCTTCAATGACCTCCCTGGTGTAAACGCTTACAACTGCACAGTCCGTCAGCACGAGATCGGCTGCGGCATCGCCCATTGCAACGGCGTTAAGGGACGAGATTGCGCCGGCTAGCTTGGTTGCCACGAGTCAGATGCGCATTTGGGCCTATTATAGATTCAATGCTTAAATTACGGCAGGGGCGGCCTAATCGGTATGAACATACCCAAGGTGGTACGCAAGTACTGCCCAAAGTGCAAGACCCACACAGAGCAGAAGATCTCGATCTACAAGGCAGGAAAGAGACGCGGCTCGGCAAGAGGCGAGCGCAGGCATGCAGAGCGCAAGCAGGGGTATGGCGGCCAGAAATTCCCAAAGCTGGCAAAGCCGGCCAAGGTCACAAAGAAGGTAACCCCGATGCTGACATGCACCTTGTGCAAAAAAAAGTTCAACAAGTACGGCATCAGGATTAAAAGGTTCGAGTTGGTGGCAGCATGAAGAGGACGCACATTCCCACCCCAAAGCCAAACAGCAAGTTCAACAAGGTCAACTGCAACGAGTGCGGCGAGCAGCAGGTCGTATACTCCCACGTCACGACTACAATCACGTGCAACTCCTGCGGCAACGTGATTGCAAGGCCGACGGGCTCCCTGGCAAAGATCAACGGCAAGATATCAGGCAGTGCCGAGTAGCTCATATTCCCGTCTAGTGTTCAGGTTAAAGGCGACTCTCCTGTCATCTAGGATTATATGGTGCTCGGCTACCGGCCTGCCATCCGATATGTTCCGCGCATTGATAATTGATATCCCGGTATAGGCGCAGTCCTGCCCGCATACTACAAGGGAGGGCCCCGATGACAGCCCGAGGGACTCTAGGAACGTCCTAGTCGCCACGAGGCCGGTCCATGTCCTGCCTGCATCATACATTGAAACGATCTCCCGCACTATGCTGCCATCCAAAAGCGGCAGGTCGCCCGGGCTTACCAGCACGTCGTCATCGACGGACTGCAGTACCTGCGTGAGATCCTCGGCATATCCCAGGCCCGGGGTCTCCACGACGCCGACGCTGCTTTGTCGCAGATAGTCCCGCGTCCGGGGGGAGTTGGGCGATACCGCTGCCTTGATCCGGCCAAAGCATCCCGAGTCGCCTAGTGCGTCAAGCACATGCATGATTACCGGCCTTTTGTATCGGAGCAGTAGCTTCTCGCCGCCCGTTCCCATCCTGGAGCCCTTTCCCCCGGCCATCACTATGCCCATCATGTCGTGACAAATACCATGAGTGAGGCCAGCCGTGTAAGCTCGTTTGTGGCGCCCATGACGTCGCCCGTAATCCCCCCAAAGCTGCGCGTGGAGACGGCCAGTATGAAGAGGGTAAGCGTGATTGCCGCGCCCAGCATTACCAGCCCGGTCGTCCCGCCAACCAGGGCAACCGGGACCATCATGACTGCAAACGCGGCTGCCAGCCTTCGCCTGTCCTTCATCACGCTCACAAACGGCGAGCCGGAGCCGGCCGCCGCGGAGCTTCCCAGGCTTGCCAGGAGAACCATCGAGAACTTTGCCAGGATCTCCGAGATCAGGACGGCCCTGAACAGATCGAGTCCGCCGGTAAGCGACACTACAATTATCAGCCCGACAAGGTACAGGACGATTCCAACGGTTCCCGCCGAGCCCGTCGAGACGTCCTTCATTGCCCTGAGCCTCCTCTCCCTGGGGCCTCCCGCCATCAACCCGTCTGCAAAGTCTGCCAGTCCGTCTGCATGGTGGATTCCCGTGGCTATTGCCAAGAATGCGACGACCATCAGGCCTACCAGCAGCGGATCCATGAATTCGGACAGTCCGAGGCCGATGGAGCCGGCCATCAGGCCTACTGCAACTCCGACTACGGGGAAGAGCCACATGTACCTTGCAGTGCCCTCCAGTGTTCCGCCAGACGAGGGAAAGATCGTCAGGAATGAAAAGACGGAGCCGGCCTCCCTAAGCATTCAAGAGCACCCCCATGGCCAGAATGACCGGCATTGTGACAAGCGTGAAAAACAGCAGTGAGGTTGCCTTCATTACCGTGATTGCGAATTTTACGTGCTGTCTTTTCAACTCAGCGCCCCCGTCCCCCAGCCGGTAGTGGTCGGCCTTCTCAAACCTTGCCCCGATCGCACCGGCCAGCGCGGCCATCGGATATCCCGCGTTTGCACTGGGGGTCTTTTTGGCGTCGCGAATCATTATGTTGTAAGACGCGCGCCAATCTCCCCCCATGATTCGGACTGACAGTATCATGACCAGTCCCGTCAGTCGGGATGGAACGAGGTTCAGCAGCGTATCGCACCTGGCCGCAAACCAGCCCACATCCCTGAAGATGTCGCTTTTGTATCCAATCATAGAGTCCGCCGTGTTTACCACGCGGTACACAAGCGCCCCGGGTATGCCAAACACCGCAAAATAAAACAGCGGTCCGGTTATGCCGTCCACGGTATTCTCGCCGATGCTCTCAAGCACGCCCGAGATGACGTGGTTCCTGTCCAGGTCCTTGGTGTCCCGCTTGACAATCATGGACAGGCTTGCGCGTGCCGAGTCAAGGCTGCCCCGATCCAGCGAGTCTGCCACCGCCAGTGCATGACGCTCCATGCCCCGTATGGCAATGGTGCTCTTGAGGAGCAGCGAGCCTGCTATAATCGAGGCTGCAATGGCTGCCCACCCGGAGGCAAGAGCCGATATTGCAAGGTACAGTGCCGCAAGAATGGTCAGGACTATTGCAACGGTGATTCCGACTATGAATACCCCGCCGATTCTCTCAACGGCCCGGCTCTGATGCCTGACTAGCGGGGTGATCCATGCAATAACGGCCCCGATCCACGCGGTCGGATGGAACCTGCTGCGGGGATCACCCAATGCAAGGTCCAGTCCCAGTGCAGATGCTGCAATGACCATGGACTCTACAATCATCGTACCATCCTCTCGACTGCCCGCATGTCCAGGCTGTCCCTTACGGTTTCTGCCAGCCTGTCTATGCCCCTGTCGATCCTTGCGATGTTTTGTCTGGTCCATGCGACCCTTTTGGGCCCCGCGCCAAGGGAGTCCTCCTCGGGCAGGCCCGTTTTGATCAGCGGGACAGCTCCCAGAACCGGCACCCCTGTGATTGCCCCGAGTCTTCTGTACCCGGGCTTTAGGATGTCAATGTCGCCGCGAAACTTGTTGAACACGAATCCCTTTACCAGTTTTTGGTGTTTTTTCCCGATCAGTGCCATGGTGCCGGCCAGGCTTGCAAATGCGCCGCCCCTCTCGATGTCCGATACCAGGACTACCGAGGCGCCGGCCCTGTCGGCCATCTGCATGTTTGCAATGTCGTATTTCTGCAGGTTTATCTCGGCGGGGGAGCCTGCACCCTCCAGAACCACCAGGTCATGTGTTTTTTTCAGCCTGTCCAGGGAGTCGGCTGCGGCCCGGATTCCCTGCCCCCTTGCAAACTTTTCATAGTACTCCCTTGCGTGCATCCTCCCGTAGCGCCTGCCGTTGAGATACACCGTGCTGTAATAGTCTCCCAGGGGCTTGAGCAGTATCGGGTTCAGGTCGGGCGTAATGTCGCACCTCGCAGCTATTGCCTGGACTGCCTGCGCGCGGGATATCTCAAAGCCGGGCTCGGCATAGCCGAAGCCTGACATGTTCTGGGACTTGAACGGCGCCACGCTGTATCCCTTGTCCGAGAAGATCCTGCAGAGGGCCGCCACCATCGTCGTCTTTCCCGCACCGGAGGACGTGCCCTGCACCATCAGCGGTCTCATGCAACTGCCTCCAGCGCCCGCACGAGCTTGAGGTTGTCCCCGCGGGATCTCACAGCAATTCGGATGTGATGGCTGCCCAACCCCGAAAAGTTTTTGCAGTCCCGGACAAGGATCTTGTGTCGCAGCAGCCTCCCCCGGAGCCGGGTAGAGTCCTGCCTTGTCCTGACCAGGATGAAATTAGCCGAGGTGTCATGGCACTCAAAGCCGGGGATTTTGGCGATTCTGGATTTCAGGAACCCGGACTCCTTTTTGATGATCCGCCTGGACTTTGCCAGGTGGTGCCTTGACTTGATTGCGGCCAGGCCGGCCTCCTGGGCTAGGGCGTTGACACTCCAGGGAATCTTCATGTTGCTTAGGGCAGATATGATATGTTTTGAGGATGCCGCATATCCGATGCGGATGCCCGGCAGGCCAAACGACTTTGTCAGTGACCTTAGCACAAGGAGGTTGTCGTGCCGCCTTGTCAGGTTCAGGACGGACTCGTCGGACTCTGGTGCCAGCTCAATAAAGCACTCGTCAATGAAGGCCAGTGTGGATCTTTGCTTGGCGGCCGTAATGATTTTTGAGACCTGCCGCCTTGTCAGCATTGAGCCGGTCGGGTTGTTTGGGTTGCAGACAAAGACGCATCCGCCTCTTGGAATCTTTGAGATGAATCGGCCAAGATCGCCTGCCAGGCTCATTGATCTGAAGCGCGATACCCGGGAGCCTGCAAGCCTGCAGGCGGCCTCGTACTCCCCAAACGTCGGCGCCTGGACGAGGACGCTTCTGCCCGATGCAAATGCAGTGCAAAAGTTATAGATGATCTCGACTGCTCCGTTTCCTGCCAAAATTCTGGATCCGGGCAGTCCGGTGTATTTTGCCAGTCCCCGAACCAGGTCAGAGGAGTCCGGATCCGGATAGTCCAGCACCGCCCCAAGCCTCCTGCCCAGGGCACTCCTGACCGAGGCCGGCATTCCTGCAGGCGATACACTTGAGCTGAAATCGACAACGTCCGGGTCGCGCGTGCCTGCAGAGTACCTGCCTCCGTGGGCCACCGGCCTGTGCGATCGGATGCTGCGCCTGATACCGGGTTTCACGCTACAAGGTATGCGTACCTGATATAGTACCTTTTGCAAGGCCGAAAAACGGTTATTAATCCTGGCCGATCTATTGACAGATCGATGGAGAGAAAGAGGGTAGCGATTATAGGGGTAACGGGCTCCGTAGGGCAGGAATTCGTCCAGTCCCTGGACAACCACCCGTGGTTTGAGGTGACCCAGATTGCGGCCTCCGAGCGCTCTGCAGGCAAGAACTACCTGGATGCGATAAGAAACGAGGGCGGAATCATCATGTGGGATGTAGGCGGGGAGATCCCCGACTATATCAAGTCGATGACCGTCAGAAGCATCGACGAGCTTGACACGTCGCAGCTGGATCTGGTATTTTCGGCGGTAGAGTCACAGGCAGCGCGCGATATCGAGACCAAGATGGCAGCCCAGCTGCCGGTGGTCTCGACCAGCTCCGCATACAGGTACGAGGACGACGTTCCGATTCTCATCCCGGGGGTAAACGACGAGCAGGTCGAGCTGATTGAGATCCAGAGGAAAAACCGCAACTGGAAGGGGTTCGTGGCGCCGCTGCCAAACTGTACCACCACGGGCCTGGCAATCACGCTCAAGCCGCTGCTTGAGAAATACGGTGCAAAAAGGGTCATGATGACCTCGATGCAGGCGATCTCCGGCGGCGGCAAGTCCGGGGTGTCTGCAATGGGGATTACCGACAACATCCTGCCCTACATTCCAAAGGAGGAGGGCAAGGTCAGGCGTGAGACAAGAAAGATCCTGGGGCAGCTCAAGGACGGCAGGATCGAGGATGCCGACATCAGGGTCAGCTGCACGTGTACCAGGGTTCCGGTAATCGACGGGCATACCGAGTCCGTATTCGTGGAGACCTCCGAGGACATCGATCCGGCCAAGGCCAAGGAGCTGTATAACGGCTGCAACAGGGACATCTCGGTCCGGGGGCTGCCTTCTGCACCCAAGGACTATTATGCGTTCCACGAGGATCCGACGAGGCCCCAGCCGAGAATGGAGCGCGGGGTGGGCGACGGCATGACTACGACAATAGGCAGGGTTGAAAGGGAGGAGCTCTTCGAGAAGGGCCTCAAGTACATGCTGTTCTCGCACAACAAGAAGATGGGCTCGGCAAAGGGCGCCGTCTTGCTGGCAGAGATGCTGTACAAGAAGGGCAAGATCTAGACGGATATGCTGCAAGCTTTTCCTTGCCCGGGACACGTCACATAGCCATCAGGATGCGATCGGTCGCATTCAATGCAGTGTATTGCGTTTTTCAGATTCTGCTTTTGTCTACGATACTGCCTTGTGGGGCCGGTCTTGGCACCGGTCTCCGATATTATCTTCATCTTGAGGGTGTTTGCCAGCAGTATGGGGATGCGCTGATCCTCGAATGCCCTGAACGTCTTCAGCCACATGTTGCCCGTTGACTCGCATGCGGCCTGGCACCTTTTGTACTCTTTTTTCAGCCTGGCTGCAAGCCTTGCCGCCTCCTTGTACGTGTTGTTATACGAGCCCTCCTCCAGTACGTGTCCCTTGGCGTCGATGACGCACACTGTACATCTTCTCTTTCCAATGTCTATTCCTATGTTTATCAATCCTTTTGTTTCACCTCCTTTCGGATCATGGTTCGACGGATCAGAAGCTGCAGTCATCCATCAGTGCGCGAAGCACAGGAACACAGCAGCTCGGATATCCCCATTCAACTACGAGTGCGCGAAGCACATGAAAATGAAGGGGTTGATCCACCACCCTGACTACGGCGGGGGTGTTTTTATCATGTGTTCAGCTACCGCGTTCAATAGTAAACTTATAAGTTCTAGAAACCTGTAATGGGTAGACAGTTTGGCATGGCAAGCGTAGACGATCTGGATTTGATGATATTATCGGAGCTGAGCAACGATGCCTCGATTTCGGTTCCCAAGCTATCCAAGAAGATCAAGGTAAACCCCTCGGTGGTATACTCCAGGATAAAGCGGCTGATCAAGCGAAAGCTGATCGAGCGCTATACCATAGTGGTAAACGACCTGGAGCTGGGCTATGCGGTAAAGTCGCTCACCGGAATCAACATGGATTCGAAAAAGCGCGACAGCATAATCGAGGAGCTGTTCGGGATAGGGGGGGTCCGCGAGATCGCCGAGGTCACAGGCAGGTTCGATATTCTGGTTACAATGTATGCAAAAAGCCTGGATGAGATGCACAGACTGGTCTCAGAGAAGATCGGCAGGATTGACGGCGTCGTAAGCTCCGAGAGCTTCATAGAGATGAAGACCAGGGAGAAATCGATGCCATACATGCCATCAGGGGGGAGATAGGCTTTGCAGGAACAAAGGGTCCAGTCACGTGTCTCGGTATACTATGAGCTGACCAAGCCGAAGATCTGGTACCTCCTGGTGTTCACCGCATTCGGTGCCGCGGTGGTGGCCGCCAGCGTATACGATATCGAGGTGGCCGCCGGCACGTGGGCGCTGATGCTGTTCTCCGTGGCCGCCGGCTCGGCAGCCGCCAACACGCTTACAAACTATCACGACAGGGACATTGATGCCATAATGGAGAGGACCAAGGACAGGCCCCTTCCCTCAAAGCGGATCCATCCTGCGACAAAGGCCCGCAACTTCGGCTATGTCCTGGCCGGCGCATCCCTGGCCTTGGCATACGGCCTGTCCTATACCACGACAACGGAGCAGGGGCTCTGGGCCACCGCCCTTATCGCATTCGGTCTGGCAAACAACGTTCTGGTCTACTCTTATGCGCTCAAGCGCCGCTCCCGGGGCAACATCATCCTGGGCGGCATCTGCGGCGGCTCGCCGCCGCTGATTGGCTGGGTCGCAGTAACGATGACGGACCTGTGGACCATGGGCCTGGTCATGGCAGGCCTGGTATTCATCTGGATTCCGCTTCACATCTGGAGCCTTACAATGCACTTCAAGGAGGACTATAACAGGGTCGGCGTTCCGATGCTGACTGCAGTCCAGTCTGAGAGCACGTCAGCCCGCGTGGTGGCAGCGTCCACCGTCGCAATGGTGCTGTTCAGTATAGTCCCGTTCTTTCTGACCGCAGGCGACGGCGCCCCGATGACCGGCCTGGTTTATCTGGTCACGGCCGTAGCTTCGGGCGCCCTGATGATCGCGCTGTCTGCATGGGTGGTTGCAAGGCCCACCGAGAGGGCCTCCTGGACCCTGTTCAAGTTCTCCAGCCCCTATCTGGCAGTGCTGTTCATCGCACTGATGGTGGATGCCGGCCTCAGGCCGTAGTATCTGCGTCAGCCATTCGCTCGTTTTCGCCATCTTATCTTGCCCCTGCGCAGCATGACGCGCATGAATTTCTGCATCTGATCGGCGGCCCTGTACGGCCGGTCTGCGGCCGCCTTTTTGAACCCGCTCCACTGACCCTCCGTGTTCAGCTCCGGCGTGCACGGCGGCAGGTACTATAACCACGTCCCTGCGCCACTTGGCCGTCCTTCTTGAGTTCCGCCGACCTGGTACGATGCGCTGCCTACAAACAACAGCACCTTGCCGTACCTGCGGCGCAACGCCTTGGGAAATTTGAAGAGCGTGTACGCGCTGGCACTCATAAGAGTGCAGGTATGTGGTCACGTCCCCCTACTAGCTAGGCATGAAGATCACAATCATTCATGCTAATTCGTGCCTGATTGATAGAGATAGGTGACCACATACGAGTGCAGTCAAACCCGTTCTTTGGGAGGGCCCCGATCGAATAGAACGTAACATCTCGGGCTCTGCAAGCCGTCCCTGATTTCAGGCATGAATCTGCCTGGGAGAGACCACCGGGCGGCAAAACTCACGCCTGAACTTCCAGAGCCCGGGCTGTTACAACTTGTTAAATAATCTGACTAGTGTGATTTTTGCAAGCATTTTGAACCGTCTGGTGCATGGCTGTATATCCGTGATCAAAACCTGCCAATTGGGAATCGCCTCTAATGCTTCTGACGGCAGTTTTACTTCTTCTTTACCGCCTTTTTCAACATGTCAAGACGCTTGACAAACTCCTCATTGAGAGGTATTCCATCGTTTTTGCAGATTCTGCTGATCTGTTCCCATAGAATGGACTCGCTTTGCAGCACCTCCAGTGATCGGAAATAGGCCATGCTCGAGTCTACTGGCTGCTGCTTGTCTCTGAATAGCTTGCCTGTAAATACCAGCCCTACCAGTATCGGGACTGCCATCAGCGGTGCAAACACGTAGAGTGGAATATCAAATGTAAGTGTGAGGTAGATCAGCATGATAAAGTTGCTAAATCCAAATATCGGGGATACTACATGCCATCCATGACGCACGTAAACATAGATCCGCTGGAGATTCAACAGGATGTGTTTTCACAAACATGCTTATAATTCATCTGTAAGAGTTCACCGCCATGGGTGATGCTGCAGACAAGGTCTTGATTACCATGCCCCCGCGCCGTATCCCCGGGCACGCTCCCAACTGTCTGCATGTGCTGTGCTACGCCTGCGCATCATGACGTATTATGGGTACGGCTACGCTACCTAAAGTTCTTCCAAGGAGGCTTGCGCCCCAGGATCTCCCTGTCTCAGAGACGTCGTCCCAGAGAAACGCCCGCAGCCAGCGCCTGCCTGTGGAGGTTTATCTGCGGTTTTTCTGCTGCCTTGCCCAGGATTTTGTCGGTAGCATGTGCCGGGATGCCTGACGAGATGTGTGTCCGCGCTGATGCCGGTACGCCTCTCAGAATTTTGGACAGTGCAGGGAAGCGGTGGACTCGACTGCCTGGTTTTTTGATCTGTAGTATCTGCACTAAATAACCGATCATAATTTTGACATGCAGTGCCTATTTTAACACAAAACTGATTGGTTTTCAATTATAGACACTGCACCGACTACGCACAAGATCCAGTATATTTCTCGCCAGCCCTGCCGCAAGTGTACCATAAGACGGTTCCAAACTCAAAACGATTCAAATCAGGCCTGCCTGCAGATCCGCACTCCGCCGTCCGCACCTACATGAGTCTGGCTGCATCTGGGAAGACGATCCGTGGTTACATATATCTGGGCCAGTACGAAACAATGTTGGATCTAGGGATGAAATTTCTTATCAGGTGCAGCTGCGGCAGACAGGTGCAGAAAACCCTGCCGTCAATACACGGCAGAGTAAGGATGCGGAACATGACAAACCATGGACAGGGGTTTGTACAAAACGGCCTGCGCGGTTGTACTGTAGCAGAAGGATCTGCCATGACAGAGGGCGGGCCAAAGTGACAGGTCGGGTGGGGGCGGACAGGACTAGGATCGCCTTTGTCTACAAGCCGTCATGGCCATACTATAACAAAAGCAACTTCATCAACAACAGGTATTATTTCTTCTTCCACGCGCTACGGCGAAACAAAAACCTG
>CAYGCI010000021.1:0-14514 GCA_964348355.1 uncultured Nitrosopumilaceae archaeon
TCAGCCCGTCCCTTTCGGCGTCGGTCGGGGGCAGCAGGCCTCCTGAGAGCGGCCTTAGGATCTTCCCCCTCAGATCGGACTCTTTTTCTATTGTCTGCAGCGCCTGGCCGTGCTGGCTCATCGGCCTCTGGCCCAGGACCTCCCCCGAAATGACAAACTCTGCGCCGATCTCCTCCATGTGCTTTTTTGCCGCATCAAACATCATGGATCTGCAGTCGACGCAGGGGTTGAACCCGGCACCTCTGCCGTATTTCGGTTTTTTTAGCATCTTGATGTACTCGTCGCCGAGATAGACCGTCTTGAGATCGACGCCGAGATCGTCTGCCCTCTGGCGTATCTCAAAGCCGCAGCCCCTCCCGCAGTCAAAGTCACAAAACGGGGTCTTGATGGCCACCGCCGAGACGTCAAATCCCTGCTCCTGCATCATGCGCACCGCCAGCTGGCTGTCCAGGCCCCCCGACAGCAGCGCGACTATCCTCTTTTTCTCCTGGTTCTCGGCCACGATCCTACGCGAGCGCGTCAATATACAAACCTTGCATCATACATAAATCCGGAAAACCCCTGGGACTGGTGTGATACAGCGGAGAAGAAGCCTCCTGAGACTCGCCCGGAAAATCGACTGCGATGCGCTGGTGGCCTTTGAGCCGGAAAACCTCTTTTATATGACGGGATTCTGGGGCGAGGCCGTCGGCATCCTCGAGAGGGGCGGCAGGACCACCATAATTGCCCCGGAGCTGGAGGCATGCCGGGCCAGGGACGAGTCCCGGGACTGCGACGTGGTCGCCTCCGAGCGGGGGGCGGGACTGATCCCCTCCCTTGCATCTGAGATCAGGGGCAAAAAGGCGTGCACCGACTGCCGGGACTACCAGACCCTCACGTCGCTGAAAAAATCCGTGCCTGGAATCAGGGCCTCGGCAGAGCCGTTTTACGGCGCCAGGGCCGTCAAGGACGACCAGGAGGTCAGGATTCTAAAAAAGGCATCCCGGATCATCGATGAGATGTTTGAGCTGTGCCAGAAGACGATGAGGGCAGGCCAGAAAGAGTCGGAGCTGCAGTCAGTCCTGATGTCATATGCAGTCCAGCGACAGATGTTTGACACCGGATACCGCTCGACCCTGAACCCCCTGATCGTTGCCGGGGGGCCCAACGGCGCACTGCCGCACGCGCAGGCTACCGACAGGAGGTTCAGGAGGGGCGATCTCGTGGTGGTTGACCTGACGCTCCGCTACAAGGGATACGTCTCTGACTCGACAAGGACCTTTGCCGTGGGAAGAATCCCAAGGCAGGCCAGGGACGTCTATGATATAGTAAGGGAGTCGCAGAGGCTCGGGCTCAAATCCGCAAGGCCGGGAGCCGACTGCAGCGCAGTTGATTCGGCCTGCCGGGAATATATAGACGGGCAGGGATACGGCGAGTACTTTGTCCACTCCACGGGGCACGGCATCGGCCTCGAGGTCCACGAGCCGCCCACCGTCTCCCGTCGCAGCGGGGACAGGCTGAGAGAAGACATGGCCATTACGGTGGAGCCCGGAATATACATACCGGGCAGGTTCGGGATCCGCATCGAGGACTCGCTTGTCGTGAGGGACAGGCCAGTCGTCATGCACAGGTTTACAAAGGAACTGGTTGCCGTCTAGTCGTAAAAGTCCACCAGGTCTATAATGCCTTCTGACTCTGCGTCTGCGCCTTTTATCACCCCCGACTCGGGGCTTATATTCCACGTATAGTCCGTGCCGCCCTTGCTTGACTCAAACGAGAGCACAAGCTCGGCCGTACCCTGATCAATCTCGGTGACTGAAACCAGAACCCTTGCCGACTTGTCGTCAAATATCCTGTCATCGGAGAACCTTTCCCTGATCTTCTCCTCTACTGCCTCCAAGACCGTCAGCCCCTCGTTGTCCGGGCCGCTGTATGACATGGCAAGGTCCAGCAGCTCCCTCTCCCGGACGGACAGGTCCTCCGGAAACAGCCCCTCGAGGCTGTTGCCGGTCAGCTGGGGCACGACGAAGATCAGAAACAGGCCCGTTATTCCCAGGTAGATTGGGGCCCTCTTCTTGAGAAACGCCGCAAGGCTGTTCGGTTTTGGCCCCCCCTCCCTTTTTTTGTCCCTTCTGGCCATCTGTACCCTATAGCGATGCAGTAGAAATTAAAACTTGCCAGGGAAACACGATCCGTCCATTCCTCCCGGTGTATGGAACGGTCCTTTCCCTGACCTGGCGCCTGATCTCCAGCTGATCCGGCCTTGGGAGCCCGCCCAGCTTCTCCCTGACCGGCCTTGCGAGGTATCTCCTGTACTTTGTCCAATAGTCATCAAACGTCCCGGGACTGAATGAAAAGTCAAACTCCCGCACCGACACCCTCCTGAATCCGGCCCCGGCGATCTCCCTCTTCAGCCGGGGGGCCGTCCCGAACCTGTCCAGCCTTGCAGAGCCGGTCGGCAGATAGTCCGGTATGTACCTGGTGACGACGTCTATTATGCTGGAATAGTAGGGCGTGTCGTTGCCGTGAACCGAGACGGCCAGGATCCCGCCCTTTTTCAGGCTTTTGGCCATGTTTTTGAGCGCCCTCTTCGAGTCCGGAAAAAAGAACAGCGCGTACTGGCAGGTTATGGCGTCGAATTTTTCCCTGAAACTGAACCTCTCGGCATCGCCGTTTACAAAGCCAAGGTTCTTTCTTCCGCGATTCCATCTTTTTGCAATTCTTATCGCGGCAGTCGAGGTGTCGATTCCCACGACCAGCCCGCCGTCCCCGACCCTGCTGCTTATCTTCCTTGTCAGCACGCCGGTCCCGCATGCGACATCGAGCACCCTGTCATTCCTCCTGATTCCCGACAGCCGTATGATCTTCTCCGAGCTCCTCCAGGGACCGGTGCTGGTGCCTGCCCACCTGCGGTGGTACCTCGGGGCAATCTCGTTCCAGGTTCTGATGTTCTGTCTCTTGTACTCGGTGTGTCTTGGCATCTCTAGACTCTTTTTTCTATCTCCCTTGTGATCATCCTTGCGATTCTTTTCTTGCTCTTCCAGCCCGATGATACCGACTTTTCCCCGTCTATGATCAGGACCTCGTTGCACGAGGGGTTCTGCCTGTATCTTGGACTGCCGATGTCGTTTGCTATGATCATGTCTGCGCCGGACTCTGCCAGCCGGGCCCTTCCCCTCTTCTCCAGCTCCCTCCTGGAGATGTTTGCCTCGGCCTTGAACCCCACCAGGAACGCGTCCCTCTGCTTTTGCCTGATCTGATCCAGGATCTTGGGAACCTGCCTGAGCTTTATCGAGATCTGCCCCCTGCCGCTCTTGATCTTGGTCCTGGATCGCTTTGCCGGCGTATAGTCTGATGCGGCAGCTGCCATTATTATGATGTCATACCTCCTTGAAAGCTCCCTGTTGATTGCCAGGCCCATCTCCCGTGCGGTCCTTACCGGGACTATTCTTGCGGCCCTCGGGGGGGCCTCCGTGCCCGGGCCGTAGACCATGGTTACACGTGCGCCTGCGGCAATCATCTCCGAGGCCAGGAGCACGCCCGTCCTGCCGCTGCTGAGGTTCGTGATTACCCTTACCGGATCGATGTACTCGACGGTGGGCCCCGCCGAGATCAGCACCCTCTTCTTGTGGAGCCTTGAGGAGAATCCGAACCTTCTCAGGATGAAATCCAGCACCTGCTCGGGCTCTGCGGCCTTTGCCTTTCCCTCGACTAGCTGCGGATTGACAAAATCAACCCTGTTTTTTAGAAAGTCCATGTTGTTTTTTATCGCGGGATTCTCGTACATTGACTCGTGCATTGCAAGGGATACTATGATCGGGATCCTGGAGCCAAAGCCTACCGTCAGCACCGTGGATATCGGCGTGTCATCTATCCCGCTTGCAAGCTTTCCAAGCGTGTTGGCGGTGGAGGGATATACTACTATCATGTCTGACCGCCCATAGTCTGCCAGCCTGATGTGCTCCAGATCCCCTGTCAGCTTTGTGACCACCTTGTTGCCGGTGGCCCACCTGAAGTAGTCGGGCCGGATAAGCCTTGTTACCGCGCCGCTGGCCACACATGTCACATCGGCGCCGTGTCTCATCAGCAGCCTTGCCAGCTCGATTGACTTGTATGCGGCAACGCTTCCGGATATGCACAGGACAATTTTTTTGCCTGACAGCTCCGTCCCGTCTGACTCTACGATATCCAGGGACGGATGCTTACTCTTGTAGTTTTTCATCTAGCCTCCCCGACTCCCCCTCATCCATTGAAAACCGGTTCTCCTCCCCGGGGAACCGCCCTGATTTGACATCCCTGACGTAGCTGGTTATGGAGCCTGTTATTTCCTCCGACAGGTCGTTGTATCTTTTTACAAACCTCGGGCTTAGCTTGTCGTACATGCCGAGCAGGTCGTGTGCAACGAGTACCTGTCCGTCGCAGTCGGCCCCGGAGCCTATTCCTATCGTTGGAACCCCTACCGAGTCTGAGATGGCCCTTGCGGCCTGGTGGCTGACCATCTCCAGCGTTATGCTAAACGCGCCTGCCTCCTCTAGCGCCCTCGCGTCCCGTAAAAGCTTCCGGGCAGACTCGGCGGTTCTTCCCTGGACCCTGTATCCGTCAGCCAGCATGGCCGTCTGCGGCTGCAGCCCGATGTGCCCCATCACCGGGATTCCGACCCCGACTATTGCCCTGACCGTTTCTGCCATCTCGGCGCCTCCCTCAAGCTTTACGGCGTCGCCCCCGGCCCTGACCAGCCTCCCCGAGTTTGCAATGGCATCTGAGATGCCTGCCTGGTAGGACATGAACGGAAGATCGGCCACTATGAGGGAGTTCCTTCTTGCACGGCCTACTGCCTCGGTAAAGAGGCACATCTGCTCGACGGTGACGGGAACCGTGCTGTCATGGCCCAGCATGATCATCCCCGCGCTGTCCCCGACCAGCATGATGTCAACGCCTGCCCTGTCGCAGAGGGCGGCCATCGTATAGTCGTATGCCGTAACTGCCGAGACCTTCTCCCCGGACTCCTTCATCCGGACTATGTCCCTGACGGTCTTATGCAATCCTTGCCCTCCTGGCCAGGTGGTCTTTGATCTCATCGATGCTGGCCCTTAGGTTCCTCTTGTTGTCAAAGCCGTCTAGGATCCTTTGGGCATGCCTCCGGTTTTTCTTCGATAGTCTCTTTGATTCGTTGAGAAGGGCGGCCATGCCCCTTGTCACGTTGTCTACTATTGTAATTGATGACTTCTGCGCGGTTCTGGAGAGCGGATTCAGATCAAATGTAATTACAGTCTTGCCCGCCCCGACTAGCGCCTCTGCCCTGTCCCCGTCCTCCAGTGGCACCAGGACAACGTCTGCCGAGTAGATTCCATCGGCATCCACGATTCTCCTGGCGCTGTCCAGGCCCGATAGCCTCACACCGTGTTTCTCCCTGTCGCCCAAGACCTGCCCCGCCCCCGCCTTCTTTAGCTCCCTGATGATTTTTTGCTTGCGGGCCTTGCTTGCATAGAAGATATTTACCTCGATTTTTGAGTCCGTTGCGCCTGCCAGTGACACGATCTCCCTTGGGCAGAGTGCCGCAAGGTTTCCATTGACTGAGATTACCGGGCTGTCTGCCAGTATCAGGCATGCAGCGGCCGCCTTGATGGCCGATCTGGCCGGCCTTGCAGTCTTTTCACCCATCAGATAGTCAAACGCCTCCCCCCTGCCGTGGGCCAGCAGGCCCTCCCTTGCAACCAGTCCCCTGTCAAAGCCTGAAACCAGCCTCTCCCTTACGAGCAATGACTGGGCCCTGGGATGTGACTTTGGAATTGCCGTCATGATACAGTCATCTGGTCAGTCTTGCACCGCACTGGTCTATTTCTGAGTTAATTATGATTGCATCCCTGTACCTTGCCACAATGTCCAGCACCTCTTGCACCACACTGCTGGGAACCAGGGAAAAAACCGTCTCTCCAAACAGTGCTATTCCGCACTTGATTCCATTGGCCTGCAGGTCGTCTACGACCCTTTTCATCCTGGGGGTCACCACGTTGACATAGCTTGCAAACTCAAGCGACATGTCCTGGAACTGGCCCTGGTTTTTTGTCTCCATTAGCGTATCAACCATCCTTCCGCCAAGTCCGTTGATCTCCGATAGCCTGTCCCTGAGAAAGTCCGTGGTGGAGACTGGCGCAAAGCAGACCATGACGGCAGATATATCTGATGACTCTATCTTTTCGACCCTCCCTATTCCCGGGGCGCCCGGTCTGATCCTGATTTCAAACCCGCCGTGGTATGAGGCCAGCACGTCGCCCAGTCCGGTCTTGCACAGTACCTCTGCTGCATGTGCAATCCTTCCAATCTCCTCCCTTGGAAGATGGGTTTGCAGTGCCTCGTCTAGTGCATATGCCAGCGAAAGGGCGACTGCCCCACTGCATCCCAACCCGTATCCTACGGGAACAGAAATCTCGTGTCTGACATCAATGAGGAGTCTATCCGGATTTAGTTTTTGAAACTGCCTGATTACAAACTCGGAGACCCTCGTATCACCAACATCAAAGCCTTCTGTAGATATTTTATACTCCGGGGTGTCGCTTTGCCTGACAGACACCGTAGTCGTTACGCCGTTTTTGATCGAAAACCCCGCCCCCAGCGAGCCCGTATTTTCCAGACTCTGCGAGTCATCCATCTCTGCCTTGAAGAATCCTGTTACGTGTGCAGGGCAAAACGCCTGTCCCTCCATGATCGGAATTTAAATTTTACAGAAGATATAAGAATATGGCTTAAATTAATTAAACTAGTATAAATTGCCTAAATTTGTCCGACGGCTGCAAAAGATAGGAAACAGCATCCTAGTATCGCTTCCAAAGGAATGGATCGATGCCAACAGCCTTGAAAAGGGCAGTCAGGTGGAGCTTGAAACCGGACACAACAGCATCTCGATTACTGCCAGCAAGGAGTACCGTCCGGCAAAGGAGCTGGTGATTTCATATCCACTGCCGTCTGAGGAGAACATCGTTGCCGACATTACCGGCGGCTACCTGCTTGGATATGATGCAATTACCATAAAGTCCGGAAAGTCAATCCCAAGCGAGGACAGGGAAAAGGTCCGTGATTCCATGAGGAGGCTGGTTGGCATGGAGATCGTCGAGGAGTCTGCATCAAACATCCAGATGCAGTTCCTGTTGGATGCCAGCACCATAAGTCCGGACAAGATTCTAAAGCGGATCAGCTCCATCGCACTGGGAATGTTCAACGACGTCCTGATGAGCCTGATATCTGCCGACAGATCCAACCTCTCCACCCTGCAGAACCGTGATCTCGAGGTAAACAGGCAGTACTTTCTCCTTGTAAGGCTGATTCGCAGCACCCTGGTCGACACAAGGCTTGCAAACACGTTCAACCTAGAGAACATCGACATTCTTGACTATAGGATCGCCGCAAACCTGCTGGAAAACGGAGGCGATACGATCGTCGAGCTTGGCAGGGCTATACTGTCCACAAAAACCACCGGCAGGGAGCTGAAAAAGCTATATGGAGCGGCAAAGGATCTTGAGGACATCTGCAACAAATCCATTGACTCCTTTGTGAACCACGACAGGCCACTTGCAATAGAGGCCATAGCCTCGCACAGGCAGTATCAGGACTCCCTGTCGGCAATCCGCAGCTCGGAGGGCCAGGGGCAGCCCTCGATTGACCTTCTCGATCTTGTATACATGTTTGAGCGCGTGGGAAAGTCCTGGGAGGATATAGTCGATCTTGTCAAGCCGATATATGCAGAGTCCTAGTACAGCCTTTTCTTTGAGGCATACGTCATGACCGCGCAGATGGTCTTGGAGTCCTGAATCCTGCCTGCCCTGATCATCTGCATGACCCTCTTGAGGCTGATCTTCTCCACCGACAGGATCTCGTCCTCGTCTGGCCGCGGCCCTGAGACCTTTTTCAGGCCCGATGCAACATAGCAGTGGATTGCCTCGGTGTTATAGCCGATCGAGGGATAAAACGTAATCAGGTGGGCCATCCCCCTGGCGCTGTATCCGGTCTCCTCCTGCAGCTCCCTGAATGCGCACTCCCTTGGATCCTCGCCCTTCTCCAGGGTTCCGGCCGGAATCTCCAGCACATGTCCGTGGGGAAACCTGTGCTGTCTTACCATGATCAGCCTGTCACCCTCGACTGCCAGCATGGCTGCCGCGCCCCTGTGCTCGATTATCTCCCGCCTTGCCTTCCTGCCCTCGATTTTTCCCTCATAGATGCTCAGGTTCAGGATCCTCCCCTCGTATATCCCCGTTCTCTTCAATGATGCTCGAAGATTCAGTTGTTATCTAATATGCCTTGCGTGTATGAGTTTACCCCGTGTTATATGAAAATTAGGTTCGTTAGTCATTGATGTCCCTCTCCATCCATTTTGTGTCGCTTTTTCTGATCGCTTTTGTGGCCTCCCGGCTCCGCCATCCTGGGCCTCTCACATCTGTCGATATCCAGCGACCAGTGCAGCTTGCACTCGTTATGGCACCACGTATGCAGACAGGCTCATAGTGGTGGATTTCCTTCTCTATGCTGTCGTGGAGCCGCCCCATCTTGCCGTCGGTCTCCGGGTGGCAGGGTCTGGAGTCTATCGGCCCCGTTGCCCCCATCCGGCAGCCCGGCCTCCACGTCCCCCTGGGTGTATTCTTCTTGCTGCGGCCGCCGAGGTACCTGCCGTTGTCAGACAGTAGCATGGCTAGGCGTCGTACTGGTTTTCACGTTTCTGCTGTACCTGGATCCGAAAAGCCTGAAGGCGGTACCGGCGCAGGACGAGCAGCTGTACAGGTGGCACAGAGACTTTTTCAGACAGGCCAAAAGATACTGTGCCGAACGGCTGCAAGCAATGAAAGAATCCGGGATTTTTTGAAGGCTGCCTGAGTGCCGCGGTAGCGCAGACTGGAGGGAGTGGGATCTGGATTCACATATGACATGCCGTAAAAGAAACCCGCTAGGCGCAGAAGCGACTCATAATCTGCCAGTCCTGGTCTGCATGGAGGCTAGCCTGTCTGGTACGTCAGGTGGAGGGTGGGGGATTTTTTTGCCGCCCCTATAGCGTTTTTTACCCACGTGTTCGGGAACACGATGTTCTTTGGGATGAAGATGTCCGTGGACTCGACCCCCGGAACATCCCTGATCTCCTGGGTGATCTCGTCCAGCTTGAAGATGTTGTCGCTGTACAAGAAGAGGACGATCTGATTCTTTGTCAGAAACGGAATCTGCATGTAGATCCCACCAAACTTCCTGTCAAACTCCTTTTTGAGTTCCTTCACATCCCCCGAAATCCAGGTCAGCACCACGTACGGGATATAGTTTTCCAGCTTTGACGGATCATACATTGTTGTAAACTGGATGTTCTCATTCCTGGACAGCTTGTCCAGCGATCTTGTCACCGTCTTGGTCGAGAGCCCCGCCTCCCTTGCAACGTCCTCGATTTTCTTCCTTGTATTCCCCAGCAGCTTGTCAATAACCTCCAGATCCGTCCTTGTAAGGCTTGACTCTGCAATGTCCGTCTTTGCCTCAAAAATAGTCAGGATCCTGACATCCTTCATGATGCTCTTTGCAAGCTCGATCTTGTTCTTGACATCGTCTTTTACGACAATGCCACAGACGGTTATCCCCCCGACACACGGGACGATAAAGAAGGGCTCTCCAACCAGTTTTATCTGCTCGATCCTCTCCCCGACCCCGCCTCCGGAGATTACCACATAGAAGATTCCATATCCCAGCGCCGGCGGCTCGATCTTTACCGTATATCCCTCGATGACCCCTGCCCCCTCAAGCTTTTTTATCCTAGAGCTTACCGCGCTTCCGGATATTCCCACATCCCTGCCAACCTGCCTGTCCGATTCCCTGCAGTTGTTCATCAGGTGGCCGAGAATCTGCATGTCAGTTTTGTCCATTTTGCCAAGTATTGGCCTATTTTACTATTAATTACTTACTAAAATTTATTGAAATGTCTGGTTTGTTAGCACTAGGTACAATACACATTATATATAAGACTATTTTTGATCATACCATGGACTACCGGGTCAATCTTGCCAAACGAATGCTGTCAAACAAGAAAGGCAGCCTTATGGGCGCTGTACTGGCAGTATCGATCGGAATCCTGGTGATTCATGTCAACTTTGTAATATTCCAGGGGCTCTTTGATGCATTCATCCGGGACATGTCCGACTATAGATTCGGGGACATCTACATAACCGACGAGGAGGACTATATCGAAAAATCCGACGTAACCCTGGTCAACTGGTTTGAAAGGATTCCCTATGTGGAGGCGGCGACGCCGCGGCTGTCGTCCTCGGCTGCAGTCAACGCCACGTCGTTTGGAGAGAGGATCGAGGAGTTCCGGATTCAGGTCGTGGGGGTGGATCCGCTGACCGACACACGGGCCTCTACAATATACCAGACGGTCGCTGACGGCGGCGACTATGTCATGTCGAGAAACTCGATGGTCGTCGGCTCCATCGTGGCCAGGGATCTGGGGGGCGTCCGGGTCGGGGACAGCCTGCAGATCAAGATCGTGGACAGGTGGGGAGAGGATCAGGTCAGGCGGTTCCTGGTCTCCGGAATCGCAGACTCCCCCGGAGGGCAGGGGCTTGACACGAGCATGATCATCCACATTGATACCCTGCGCGACATGCTGGACAGGACCGGGGAGTCACAGTCAATCCTGGTCAAGCTCAATGATCCGACCAAGGCAGCCGAGGTCAGGGACCTGTTCATAGAGTCCTTTCCTGCAGACGACTTTAAGGCCGAGACGATAGAGGAATCAGCCGAGGAGTCGCTGCGGGGATTTCGCTCCGGAATCGCCATGATCAACATGATTGGAATGATCGGCATGATGTCGTCGGCGTTTGCCATAGTCACCATCCAGATGATGCTTGTTGCCAGCAAGACCAGGGAGATTGGCGTCATGCGCGCAATCGGTGCCAAGCGCAGGGACATTCTGATCCTGTTCATCGTACAGGGAATGATCATAGGGGCAATCGGCGCAGGCGTAGGCACGGCAATAGGCCTGGGATACACCACCTATGCCAAGGAGACCAACATGTCGTTTGACGGCAGCATCGAGCTGGAGGTATCATATGACTGGGAAAAAATCACCCAGACGGCGATGACCGCGTTTGCCCTGGCCGTCGTCGCCTCGATATATCCTGCCTATCGCGCCACCAAACTCCAGCCCGTGGAGGCGATGAGATCTGTCTAGGGTGCTTGAGACCAGGCACCTCTGCAAAATCTACGGGGAGGGCGACACCGAGGTTCGCGCACTGCAGGACGTCTCCTTTTCGGTGGAAAGGGGGGAGATCCTGCTTGTGGTGGGAAGCTCCGGCTCTGGCAAATCCACCCTGCTGAACATGATAGGTCTGCTTGACAGGCCCACGTCCGGCCAGGTCCTCATCGATGGCACGGAAACCGCGGCGCTGACCGATGACGGGGTCTCGGCCTTTAGAAACCTGAAGCTGGGGTTCATCTTCCAGTTCTCAAACCTGCTTCCGGATCTGACCGTGCTAGAAAACGTGATGCTGCCCCGTGAAATCCAGAGCAGCAACGGCAGCTCCCTGAGGGATGCAGGGGAGCTTCTCAAGGCAGTGGGACTCGAAGACCAGATGCACAAGCGCGCCAACCAGATCTCCGGGGGGCAGGCGCAAAGGGCCGCCATAGCGCGCGGGCTTGTCAACAGGCCGTCAGTCGTTCTGGCAGACGAGCCGACCGGAAACCTCGACTCTGTCACTGCCAAGACGATTGTAGATCTCATGAAGTCAATGGCAAAAAAACTAGGCCAGACGTTCGTCATTGTCACGCACGACAGGCACCAATTCGGGGACGTTGACAGGGTAATCACGATAAAGGACGGCAGATCATTTGAGGGCCGGGAACCGCCGGTTCTGGAGGCGCCTGCAAGATGAGCAGGGCAGCCGTCTTGTTCCTGGCGCTTGTGATGGCGGGCCCGGCACTGGCCGGCGTACATGTACAGCAGGCCCAGGTATACGGGAACACCCCCTTTGAGCACGAGTTTGGCGATGTAAAGTTCCTTGACGCATACTTTGGCCTGGAGGGCGAAAAGGTCGAGGTGGGCGCAGGCGACAAGAACGTCCCGTTTACGGTAATCCTGGCCAACGTGGGATCACATGACATCACCGGAATACGAGGCCAGCTGGCACTGAACAACTACTTCTCCCCTGCAGACGGCCCGGGGGCGCTGGTTCTTGCCGACGCCGATTCGAGCTCCCTGGCCGGAGACAACTTTGCCCTGACGTTTTTTGTCAGCGTCAGCGACGGGGCGCCGCTGCAGCAGCATCCGGGGACCGTCAAGGTGGACTATTCCCGGCTGCGCGAGTCCGGGGTCAGGACCGCATATTTTGACTTTGACTTCAAGCTGACCGGGGACAGCATAATCAACATGCGCGCGGTGAACCCGTTCCTGACATCCCTGCAGGAGAACGAGGTCGTAATCGAGATCTCAAACGACGGCACCGCGCCCGTCTCTGACGTGGAGCTGGAGCTGCAAAACACCCAGACCGCAACCTCCTCGACTTCGACCTCCTTTACAAACGTCGAAAACGTCGTCATCCTGGACAGCAACTGGGAGGTCGGACACATCGGCCCCGGGGAGTCCAAATTCCTGGAGTTTCTCATCTATGTTCCCGAGTCCCTCAAGGGCGAGCCGCTGAGGACCCCGATGTCGGTCTCATACTTTAACGCCCACGGCGAGGTCCACACCCTTGACCGCGTGGTGGACTTTTTCGTGCAGGGGCTCATCGACCTTACCGTTTACGACGTGCAGGGAAGGATCGTCGGCGACAGGCAGCTGATTACGGGGGAGGTCATCAACGAGGGAAACGAGGATGCGATGTTTGCATTTGTCACGCTGAGCCCGCTGGACGGCTCCAACCTCATGGAAACCCGGCAGTTCCTGGACGAGATCGAGATTGACGCCCCGGTACCCTTCAACATTCCCGTGACCTTTGACGGCCAGCCCCGGTATGGCGAGCATGACGTAAAAATCACGGTCCGCTACAAGGACAACCTGCGTGCAGAGCAGTTTGAGACCCATGAGACAACCGTCCTAGTCGAGGATCCCGGCAGCGGTGCAGAGGAGCCCGATAATACCGGACTCGTGATAATTCCAATAGCGGCAGGAATCGGGATATTCCTTTACATGCGCAGAAGAAGATCCAAACCGGCCGGCTAGGAGCCCCGCTCTAGCGCATCCAAGATGTCGTGGAGGTTGTTCGGTCCCAGATGCACGCAGACGGCCCGCCTTGTCTTCAGCGCGGCCCCGGCGTTGTTCTTGAAGCGTGCATCGGAGACATCTGCAAATGCAGAGTCCTTTTGGGGTCTTGTCCTGCCAAAAAACTTCTCCAGGACATATGCCCTTGCCATGTCCCTCATGTCGTTCTCCCTTCCCTCCAGCGGGATGTGGTAGGAAAGCCCCGACCTAGTGACATATCCGCATATAGAGTCCACGAACCTTGGGGGAAACATCTGGTTTGTCACCGGCAGCGATACCCTGGGTATGCCGTTCTCTGCCGCAACAATGCAGCACAGGCGGGCCACTGAGCTTTGCCAGTCAAACCGGCCCGAGATTCCGAGCTTGGATCCGAGGTTATAAAACTCCAGTCTGACGTCTGCCTGCGCCGTAAACTGCATGACCCGGCTGAGAAGCTTTGCGATTTTGACCAGCTCCGACCTCTTTTTGTACACTGCGATGATCTTTGCGTCATATCCCTGCCTTATCGCCTCAATGCACGAGACGGCCGACACCTCGTCGTATACGGGACAGAGCGTTCTCTGCTGCAGGGAAAAGTTTACGGCCCCCCCGCGGCCGTCGTCTACAAATATGCAGACATATGCCGACTTTTTCGTGATGTAGGTGTACAGCAGCTTGTCGTGCCTGTTCTCCGTGCCCGGGGCCGCCCCCCGTCCTGATTTTTTTTCGATGATCGACGAGGTGATGGCAATCTCGGCGTCCTTTGGGACAAACCCCCTTGCACTCCCCTCGACCCTGACAAGAAACCTCTCCCCCCTTAGAAGCAGGTTTCCTCCCAGCCTTGTAACCTCTGCCACGATCGACTCCAAGTCCGGGGCCGCCCTTCTTGCAATGGCGATCCTTGATATGCCAAACAGCTGGTTTATTGCAGAGGACGCAAGGACGGGATCGTTTGCTCTCACTACAACCACGCCGCCGTCCCTTTTCACAGACTCGAACCTTTGATCCCTTGCCTTCAGGATTTTTTTTATGTTGGAGACCAGCTGTGGCATCTTTGGCCTTGAAAATTCCGAGGGAAAGACCACGATAAAGGCATCATCCTGCATGATATCCCCAGTGCGTACCGGTTTATAATTTTAGAATGCAAGCGGGCAATCATTATAAAACGAACCGGCCTGCCTTAACTGTGGCAAGATTTACCCGGGAAGAGATAGATGAGATCAACTCCACGCTGAACACAGCAGAAGACGCGCTGCGGTGGGCGTCTGAGAACCTGCATCCCAGAGTTGCAAAGGCAGCAAGCTTTGGCGCAGAGGATGCAGTAATAATGGACATGATGG
>CAYGCI010000022.1:0-14410 GCA_964348355.1 uncultured Nitrosopumilaceae archaeon
CTGGGGTGCTGCCCAAGGGGGCCTCCAAGGTGGCAAGATTCACGCCTGAACTTCCCAAGCCCGACCTGTTACCAAGAATCTTTGACGCTAGGCGCCTTTCTCGTATCCGAAAGTGCGATCTGCAGTACAGTGAAAAAAAGGCACGATACCGCATAGCATGTACAAAGACCCGGATGTGCCGAGTCCGGCAGGAGGGCATGTCCCCTGCGGGCCAGGCATCAAACCCACAGATTCATGCCCGGGGGGTAGAGGTAATCTGCAGAGCCGGGCCACGCCGGCGCGGCCTTGCCGTACGGCGCATCCCCGGGCCTAGTAGTAGTGGTGCATCTGCCTCTGCTCCAGCCCCTCCTGCTCAAAGTGGTTGTGGGCCTTTCCGCCGTCACGGTGGGCGTGCACGGTCCCGTCTATGTGGCAGTGGGTGTTGTCGATGATGTCCTTCACAAAGACGTCATCCACGTTCAGTATCATGCTGGCAGCCTCCACCGCGGTCTTGAAGACCTGCCGCTTTACGTCTGATGCCTCTATTATCCCCGACGATGACATGTCAGATATCCTCCGGGCGGCCGAGTCCACCCCGTACCCCGCCCCGCCTGCCGGTGCCGCGTGCCTTGCGCGCAGCAGCGTCCCGGCATCTAGCACGTCCATCCCTATGTTGTGCGCCAGCGTCAGCGGTATCTGCTCTATGGCGTCTGCAAACTCCCCAATGACGATCTGCTCCCTGCCTGCAACCCCTGCTGCCCCCTCCCGGACCCTTCGGGATACTGCCATCTCAGAGGCGCCTGCCCCGCAGACGATGCGCGGGTTCTCGATGAAGTTCCTCAGCACGTAAAGCGCGTTGAGGGCGTTCCTGTGAAACTCGTCAAGGTACCGCTTTGAGCCCGCCCGCAGCAGCAGGGTCACGGATTTTGGGCTGCCGCCCGCCTCCACGAAGACCATCCTGTCGCCGCCCACGTCCCTCTCATAGACCCTGCTTGCAAATCCAAGCTCGTCCGGGGATATGTTCGCAATGTCCCTGCACGTCCTTGCCCCCGTCGCCTTTTCGAGCCACCACAGGTCGTTGTACTTTACCCTCCTCATCGATATTATCCCCCTCCTTGCAAGCGCCTCCTGGGCCAGCTCGCTTACGCCCTTTCTTGATATGACGACGTCGGCCCCCGAGTCCGCTATGCTGCCCGCGGCCGCCAGCAGGTCTGCGTCCTCCCGCCCGGCAAACCCGCCCATCTGTTCGGGCGACGTTATCTCGATCTCAGACTCTGTCCTTGTCCGCGTCGGCTCTAGCGGCTCGTTGACCAGCAGGATTCTTGCGTCCTGCACGTCCCCGGCCATTGCGGAACCGTCAAGGGTCTTGTCGATTACGGTTCCCCGCACCAGCTGCAGGTCGGCTGCGTTTCCCGGCTTTTCCTCTATCTTGACGTCGTCGACGTCAATCCTCCCGGTCTTCAGGCACGCCACCGAGCACGCCGCATCCATGATAATCCCTATGACGTCGGCCTCCTCCTGCAGCTCGGATATTGCCTTTCCCTCAAGGCATGTGGCAAGCAGCCTCCTCATCGTCTCCCGGTCCCCCCTGTCTGATGACACCTCTATCTCCCCTAGCGCCTCAAGCGCAAGATCCAGGCCCATCCCGTAGCCGCGGACGATTGTGGCCGTGGGGATCCCCCTCCTCAGCAGCCCCCCGGCCCGCCCGAGCAGGGCCCCTATGAGGACTGCAGTCGACGTCGTGCCGTCGCCCACGTGGGTGTCGACGGTGTTTACCGCCTCTATCACCGCCTTTGCCGCCGGGTGGTCCACGTCAATCTTTCTCAAGAACGCGCCACCGTGGCCCGTCAGGGTGTCCTCCCCCAGTATGTCGATGTACACCTTTTCCATGCCGCGCGGACCCAGCGACGTGCGGACCAGGTCTGCGACAAGCTGTCCGGACACCAGGTTGTATCTCTGCGATTCTTGCAGCCCCACGCGCGAGACGTCGGCGCCGAGCAGACCGGGGTACTTCACCACACTGCTTCCGTCCTGAAATATTAAAACATGTTGAGGCCCGCCTGCTCTCTCAGAGCTGCAGAACCGCACCTGCGCCCCTCAGGCCGGAGCCTTGCTTGCAATGCTCCCGCCGGAGCCGGGGGGATCAGAGCCGTGCAGCGGGCCGGATGCCGACTCGCCGCCCCCCTCAAAGTGCTTTAGATCCTCGCCCGTAATGATGTCTTCTTCGGGCGGGACATAGTCCCGCACGTCGTGCCGGGCCTTTCCGGGATACCTGTCCTGCGTGGCCAGCGCCACTGCAATGAACAGGACAAAGGAGACTATGGGCGGAATCATGGTATCCAGCCCCGCCAAGTCCTCGGGCATTGTGAAGAAGAACGCCAGCCGCAGGCCCGAGCCGACCAGCAGCGAGGCGATGGCCGCAGGCATGTTTGCCTTTTTCCAGAACAGGCCGAAGGTGAGCGGGGCAAAGGCCCCGGCAAACATGATGTCAAATGCCAGCACGAGGTAGACTCCGGGGGCAGGCACAAAGTAGCCGAGGGAGGCGCCCACCAGCATCATCGGGGCGATCACCACGCGGGTCATGATCAGCAGCCTGCTGTCGCTCCAGCTGGGCTTGCCCATCCACCGCCGTCTGATTATCCTCTGCATCATGTTCCTTGAGATGACGCTCGATATGGCCAGCAGCCCCCCGCTTGCGGTGGACATCGAGGCCCCTATCACCCCCATCAGTATGGCGGCCCCTATCGCAAAGGGCATAAACTCCGTCGACAGCAGCGGAAGCGCCAAGTCCGGCATGGTGTCGCCTGGAAGGTAGTAAAAGGCGACTATCCCCAGCATGCTGGTGGGAATGACGGTAAACAGCGTGAGTGCGCCGCCCATCAGTGCCCCCCGCCTTGCAGTCTTGGGGCTGTTGGCAGAGAACACCCTCTCCATAAAGTCAAGTGCGATGATGTCGCCGAGCCCAAGCGCAAAGATCGCCCCCCAGTTGATCAGCGCCCCGTTGGCAACATCAAACAGTCCAGACAGGTCCAGGAACTCCGGCGGCGCGTTGTTGTATATGACGTCCCACGGCACGTCCGAAAAGCCGCCTGCAAAGAACAGGAATCCGGCCCAGAACGACCCTATCGCAAGGTACACCTGGAACAGGTTCGTGTACGCCGATGCAAACAGCCCGCCTGCTATGGTATACGCCACTACGACCAGCGCGGAGATGAGTATGCCCCAGAAATAGTCTATTCCAAAGACCACCTCTAGGATAAAGCCGCTTGCGGCAAGGTTGCCTGCAACGAGCACCAAAAAGCTGATTATCATGAGGCTTCCAGATATCCCCTCGGCCCCGTTTCCAAATCTTCTAAAGTAAAAGTCAGGCAGTGTAATCATGGTCATCTTGTTTAGCGGCTTGGCGTAAAATGCCGCAGTAATCAGCAGGCACGAGCCCAGGCCTATTGGAATGACGGCCCCTGCCCAGAACCCGAACTCAAAGACCAGTGCCACGTTGCCAAGCGACGAGTTTCCGTCTACTGCCTGCGCGGCAAGCATGGTGCCGACCATGGCAAGCGGCAGGCTCTTTCCGGCAACTATCAGGCGCTTTCCGCTGTTTCTGACCAGCTTGCCTGCAAAGACTCCGACTGCAAGCGTAATGACGATAAACGCTGCAACCGCAATGCCAAAGCCGTCCATCTCCACCATCGATCTCCTAGCCTAAAAAAATTATATAAATATTGAAAAAAACAGGTAAAATACGTTTTATGAACAAAAATTTGTACGTATAGTACATTTAACCAAGTATTTCATGTAAATTTTGCAGATAAAACGAGGTTGCCGGTGGAATCGGGGTACCGCCATGATCCTGCAAGGCGACTAGGGTTTTTTCATCCCGTGACCGCAGCGCCTCGGTACAGAGGATGCCGGGCCGCCTACCAAATGGGGTTTTTGATGGCATGGCAGATGTGGTCACAGCATACCGGTACGGAGGGTACCGGGCCGGCAGGCGCATCCCCCCATGTGACGGCATCAAAACCTTATCTATCCAGGAATCCCTATACAGGCCGTGGACAAGCAATATGCGTTTGCGGTAATCCTGATCATACTCGGCGTCGGACTCAGCCAGTCCGGGGATCAGGACTCGTTTTACATCGGCCTCGGCATGGGATGCATGATCATGGGTTCGGTATGGGTGGTAGCCAGGCTGGTAAAGGAGTTTAAGAAATAGTCCGGATCGCCTCTGAAAATATTATAAGCATCAAGTCCATCCTTTATGTGTGCCAGGCAAGGGATACTCTACGGTCGGTCTAAAGCCCGCTATAATCAAAAAGCTGCAAGACGTCACCGACAGGAACTATCCCGGGATGTTTCTGCCCAGCACGCTTATCATAATGATGAACGAGGTCAAGAAGGGGTACTATTCCATCGAGCTGCACAACATAAGGCTGGACCTCTCGGGCCACTATAACACCATCACGATACGATCCGACGTCCAGACCTGGCTGTCGGAGAACCACCAGAGGCTTGGCGCAGAATACGAAAAGAAATACCGCATAAAGTGCTTTACAAAGTTTGCCAGCTACTTTATCGTCAACCTCCTAGAGTCCAAGCTCAACGCCCAGAACCACATCATCAACCTCAAGGAATCGGACTTTGCGTGGCTCCGGGAGGAGTACCAGAAGCAGAAAAGCAACCTAAAGGCCCTCCACGGGATCCCAAGCTTCGAGCGCTTTGCGGACACCTACATCAACAGCCTGTTCACCAAGATAAAGACTGCCAAGGAGATCCTGACGCTGTAGCAGGGCTGTCAGAGCGGAGTCATCGTATCAATCAGCCGGGCGCTGGTTATGTGACCCGTCTTTTCCTGTATCTCAAGGTCGACGGTATACTTTAGCGAGTCCAGCATAAAGTTTACCTGGACGTCCCATGCCTGCCTGGGCCCCTTTTCCGGAATCTGAAACGTCTCGTTGACCCTAAAGTCGTTGACGCTTCCGTACAGGGCTGCAATGGCCCTCCTCGACTCCCTCTCAATGTCCTCGGGCGTACTGACTGACAACACGTATCATATCTGTAGACAGATATAAAAATATTCAAGGGCGCACGTCCCCGCCGGAATGCCGGACCCCGGCAGCTAGGAGCCATCGCGGGGGCCGGAGATGACCCGCCGCCCGAATCCCGACAGGCCCCCCAGCACCGAGCCCTTTTTCATCCTTTCAAGCTTGGCGGCTGCCATGTTTTTGTGGTATATCGCAGTCTGGTTGCCCGGGTCAAGGCCGAGGGCCCTGTCGTACCACCTTACGGACTCCTCGTACCTCCCCAGGGCCATGAGCAGCCTTGCCTTGTAGCTTACCGCATACACATAGTCGGGGCTGATACTCAGGGCCCTCTCGCAGTATTCAAGCGCCTCGGCATACCTCTTGGAGTGCTCCAGGAGCCACACCATGCTGCACAGCGCCATGGTGTTTTCGGGCTCGATGTCCAGGGCGCGCTGGCAGTAGAATCTTGCCGCCCCCGGCTGCTTGAGCGAGAACAGCGAGACGCCCTTGCTGTATGTCGCCCTGACGTTCTCGGGGTCGTACTCTAGGACCCTCTCAAAGCACCGTACCGCCTTTTTGTACAGCCCGGTCTTGTCCAGCGCCAGCCCCTTGTTTATCAGCGCCTCGGTGCACCTGGGGTCTATCCGTATGGCCCTGTCGTAGAACTCGAGGATGTCCTTGTTTGGGAACCCGGCAAAGTCAAAGCACCATCCCTTGGCCACGAGGGCCCTGGTGTTCCTGCCGTTTTTTTCCAGCGCCCGGGTGTAGAGCCCTACTGCCTCCTCGTGCCTTCCCTGCCTTGTGAGCCTTTGGCCCTCCTCGTACAGCATGTCAGACTCCCTTGCATCCTCCTCGACTGCCCTGTTCATGAGCCCGACTGCCTCAGACGGCCTTTTCAGCCTGTCGAGGATCAGGCCCTTGGCGTGCAGCGCCGCCGCGTCGTTTGGGCGGCCCGACAGGGCCCCGTCTACTGCCACGAGCGCCTCCTCGTTGCGGCCGAGCCTGCTCAGGCACATGGCAATAGACGTGGCCGAGTCCGGGTGCCCGGCATCGTTTTCCAGGGCCCTCTCAAAGCACGGTATTGCCTCCCCGTATCTCCGCATTCCCTCAAGCGCCCGCCCCTTGTTGTGCCAGGCGTCTGCGTTTTTTGGATCGGCCGATATGATGCCATCAAAGCACGATATGGCGCCCCCATAGTCGCCGATCCTGCACAGTGCCGTGCCCCTGCAAAGCCGCGCCGCCGTGTTTGCAGGATCAAGGGAGAGCACCCCGTCTAGCCTTGAGACTGCCTTTTTGTACTGGCCGTAGTGCATTGCCGTCATGGCCTCCTCCAAAAGGTGTCCTGCGCTTTTCTTGGCCACAAGGGGCAGTTCCCGCGTTTATTTTTATAGTTAAATCGTATATTACATATCGCGCGTTTTCCGTGTTTTGCAACCGTTGCAGGTGACGGGGGCGGCCGATTCGTACTTTACTTGTAATCTTTAATTACTAACATCATGTATTGGATCTGATTCGCATGGGCATGGAGTTTTACGGTGATGACTACAAGGGGGCAGATGTCGCACCCTTTGTCGGAATCAACACGTTTTTGCACCTGCCCTGGGTAAAGACGCACGAGGAGCTGCTCGAGAAAAGGCCCGATGTCGCAATCATAGGAGAGCCGTTTGACTTTGGCACCACGATCAGGCCCGGGGCAAGGTACGGGCCGAGGGCCATACGGGCAGCCTCCACGGTTCCCTCGCCCCCCTACGAGCGCTTCAACATAGAGACCGGTGCCGACCCGTTTGGGACCTTCCGGACCGTGGACTATGGCGACGTGGTCGTCTCTCCCGGAGACGTCATAGAGTCGCACAAGCGGATGACCCTGAAGGTAAAGGAGGTCCTGGAAGCAGACGGCATACCCGTCATGCTAGGCGGGGATCACTCCATCACGTATGCAAACGTGCGGGCCTTTGCCAAAAAGTTCAAGAACATAGGCATGATTCACTTTGACACCCATGCCGACTGCGCCCCGCAGGGGCTGACGGGATTCAAGTACGACCACGGGGCGCACATCAGGAGGATAATGGAGATCGGATGCCTCAAGGGCAGGAACTACTCGCTTGTGGGCCCCCGGGGATACTGGCCCGGCCCCGACCTGTACAAGTGGATGGCCGACCAGGACTTCCAATGGTTTACGATGCTAGACGTCGAGGAGCTTGGGATAGACTATATCGCAAAGGAGATAGCCGACAGGGCAAACGACGGCACCGACGCAGTATACCTCAGCTGGGACATCGACTCCTTTGATCCGGCATACGCGCCGGGAACCGGGGAGCCTGAGCCCAACGGGCTCACCTCAAGGGAGGGGATCAGGATGATACGCCTGCTCTCAAAGTCGTTTGATCCAGACAGGTTTGCAATGGACCTGGTCGAGATTGCACCCGCATACGACGTCAGCGACTCCAGCTCGTACAGCGGGGGTATAACCTCGGGGCTCGGACAGAGGCTGGTCGTGGAACTGCTCGCCGGGCTGTCGCTGACAAAGAGGGGCCTTGAGGGCGGCGACCCCGTAAGGCCGCACGACTATCGCGGCACCGGAAACACGTACAGCTTTGGCGGCCCACGCGCCGAGATCCCCAAGAGGGACTGATGAGCGTTTGGGGTGCGGGTACTGCAGGTACGCGGCGGACATCCTCTGAGCATCGCCTCCGGCGAGGCTGCAGCCAGGCCCGCCGTCCCGCACGGCGGCACGAGGCGCCAGGGGGTGCGGCGGTGGGTTGATTGACGGCATTGTAGGGACGCTGCATGCAGGCAATCCTGTTTGGGTGGTGTTTGCGGGCCTGGCAGTCGGGCTGGTCCACGCCTTTGAGCCTGATCATCTCAGCGCCGTCTCCACGCTGGGCCGCATCGGCACTGCCCCGGGGAGGCCCGATCTGAGGAGGCTGGTTGCGGCCTCCTCGCTGAGGGGGGTGATGTGGGGGGCAGGACACACCTTCAGCATAATCCTGGTAGGCCTGCTGGTTGCGGGTCTGTCGCTGAGCGTTCCCGACGGGCTTTTTGCCGGCGCAGAGCTTGCCGTCGGGCTGGTGCTGATAGCGCTGGGAATACTGGTTGCAAGGAACCGGGGCGTCCTGGGACGGGGCCACGTCCATCCCCACACGCACGAGGACGGAGTATCGCACACACACCGCCACACCCACAACGGGGACCACCGCCACGGCCACAGGGCGTATCTGATCGGATGCCTCCACGGACTAGCCGGCAGCGGGGGCCTGGTGGCGCTTACGGCCTCGGCGGCGGGGGGATTTGAGGCGGTGATCTACTTTCTGGTGCTGTTTGGCGCAGGCAGCATCGCCGGCATGAGCGTTGCAGGCGGGGTCATCGGACTGCCCCTTGCCCTGCTGGCAGGAACCAGGCGTGCGGTGGAATGCCTCAGGTATGCGGTTGCAGGCATAGCCGTAGCAGTCGGCATCAGCATAGTGTATACTACCGGGTTTGCGGGGAGCCTTTTGCAGTGAGGCCTGCTGCGGGGTCATCTTGCTGTCAGGACCGGGCCGGGTTTATCACTGTCATGTGTTGTATCAGACACGGAGATCAAAATGTGTTTCAGTTTGGCAAATTTTATTTTCACGAACTTGTGTTCCACACTATAGAACCCGCAACTGGTCCGGGTCTGCTTAGCACAGCGACGGCAGGAGGCGATCGGGACGCCTGCAATATCCCCGCCACTATTTTTTATTACATTATGGCAACACCCACAAATAATCGAGATGATTGCGTCGTTTGCAGCTGAGACCGACACTCATGCTCATCTAATATCGTTGCCGTATTTATCATGTCTCGATAGTCAACAGGAAGAAATGCGTAAAAAATTAAAGAAATATGTCTGAAAAAACATAGAAAAATATAGTAAAAATTATTGTTTGGTCATATTGGTAGATCCCTGGAAAGATTAGACTTTATGCGTAATCGGTTCAGATCTAGGATTATTACGAACAAACGCATCTCATTCCGGTTGATTACGCATAGAGTCTATTGTGAACTGATTTATGACAATCACTTTATGGATCGGATGAATGATAGACATTTGCCACCAAGTCAAATTAAGGTCGCATGAAAAGAAGGTAAAAAAATCGAAATGGCGAAAAACGAATACCAAGTGGGAAAAATGGGCGATTATTGTATCATTGCGTAGTCGTTTTTTATATTTACGAACAGCCTATCAGGCATGAGCAGGAATGATTTGTTTTCAGCTTATTTTAGTAGTCTGTTGCACAACCTCGATTTTAGGCACAAAAGACTGGTTGTTTTTGCGCGTTCAGGCACGGTTGTCAGTCTTCCCAGAAGTAACCTACAAAGCGGCTTCGAACTCGAGACGGTTCAAGCAAGGCTGCCCACAGATCCACAGGTGGTCGTCTGCACCTCCACGAGTCGGTTACTTCTGGGAAGACTGGTTGTGCAACAAGCTATATTTTAGCAAGTATTTATTAAGATATATCGCACTAGCATCATGAACGAGTCTCCCATTAGAAACAGTAGTGGCGATATTGGCTGTCCTAGGTGTTTTATATCGTTACAGAAAAAAAATGCTCCATTCAAAATGTATGGGGAACATGTAGGCAATTTTGAATCTTATGTATGTCCTATGTGCAATTATTCTGCATTAACTGAAAGTGGTTATGACAAGGCAATGATTCAAGCAAAACAATTAGCAATAAACCAAGACATTCCAGAAACTGAACAAATTCCATTTAAGATAAATTATTTCAAACGAGCTAGTAATAATCAAACAAGAGAACAAATTCATGAAAACGAACAAGAAATTCAATCTTCAAATGATGTGCTTCATATACTGGAAGCAATAGATAACGCTGACAGGTTATATAATGATAACCTACAAGTAATTTTACTTACAAAGAAAACAAGAGTCTAGAAAATGTCGGTTCGAATAAACCCAAAAGATCTTGTTGATAAATTATTTCGAATTAAAAAGATTCAGTATAACACATATGAAATTGATCATTCCCAAGTACAAGGAACATTACGCTTGGTGAATATCCCAGCTAACATTATGCAAGTTCCTGATGAAAAAATACCGCCAAATCAAAAAATATCCACTGATCCAACATTCATGGTTGGAGGACAAATGATTGTTTCATTTACCAATAGAGGAAAGAAAAAAGAACCCACATCAAATCCCACACCAGAAGATATGAAGAAAGCAAAGAAAATGGAATTAACAAGCTACATACAAGACCAGCCTTTTGAACCTTGGAATGAATTTGTGATACAAGGAGATCCCCCAGTCATTCTAAAACGTAGAACAATTTTGTCAAAATTAGAATGGTATGTAGATTATACTAATCAATTGGGAGATCCATATCTATGGGCTGCACACAACACTACTGATAGTGTATCAGTTTCAGATGTTGGGGATGCAGGTCTCACATGATTAGATTATTCAACACACAACTAATCAAGCCAAAACGAAGTATCGGCGTTGTCCAGAATTTTTCCAGAAAGCCACCGATAATCTTATAGATCATGAATGCAGGATGCGACAGCCTTATGGATCCCCAGATCGCCGTCCCCGTATTATGAAGTCAGAAAATAGCAGGAATAAATCCAAGAAAACCGGGAAAGTCCAAGAAATACATCAGGCCTCCTGAATACTCTGCCGAGTACGAGAGAGGGGGGACGGCAGGAGGTGCGGCATCAGGATCAAGAGGATCCGCAGGATCCTCCTGTCCGTCCTCGGCAAAGCCGAAAGGTTGAGTCCCCTTTCTGCTGTGCATACTCGACATGGAGTACCGCGGAGATTCGTACCGCAAGCACGTCAAATACATGGAGTTGTATCCGGGCTCCGTAAACATGTACGGGCTCAGAAAGGTTCCGGCCAAGTCGACCCTGCATGCTGCAGCCGTCAGGATGGCCTCGTGGGACAGGTCGGTGCTAAGATCAATACTCTCAGAACAGGGCAGGCGCAGACGCCAGGGGACGTTTGGCGACTCCAGCGGGTTCACCGTAGTGAGGTACCAATACATGGGAGGACGCAAAGAGGGGCGTCATATCCAGGCAGATGTTTGCCAGGCTGCACATTCTGATGGCCCCGCACGTCACGACTGCCGCGTGCGAGGTGGCGCCGGGCGAGTCCCACGACTCGCCGGTGTTCCGTGACGGCCTGCTGCCGCAGGTTCCCGACGGCACAGGATGCGTGATCCCGGACGCCGCATGCGACTCGCACGCCGGCTATAGTGCGCACAGCTGAGCCCGATCATTTCCCATCAAAACAGGCGCGACGTGTAACCCTGGCGCGCAGCCTCGACGCCCGGGCCTTGATGATGCGCTAGCCGGGGCCGCCCGGCCCGCTGCAAAAAACGTGCCGCAAGGCCACGGCTTTGGACGGCGCCTCCTGCCGCAGTGGGATGAAAAAGCCAGAACCCGTGGCAGCACGGGGCGGCAGGCGTCCGTGCATGCCCCGGCTGCCGCAGCAAGATACCGCAAGCACTCCTGCCGGCCCTTCAGACTCGGCCTGCACGGCATGGGCCGGCTGCCGGCCGGGATGCCCGGGCTCAGGTACCGGCCTGCGCGCCGGCCCCCTGCCTTGCCATGGCCGCAAGCTTTCTCAACTCATCATCGCCCTTTGAAAAGTCCTCAAGCTCCTGCTCTGTAATGGCGCATCCGATATCCATTGCGGCCTTTAGCGCCGACTTTTTGACCTCCATGTCACAGTCTGCAAAGCAGCCACGAACCTGCCTGCCGGCCCCCCTCGCCCCCAGGTATCCCAGCGCGCCCAGCGCGCAGGATCTCACCGCGGCGCTCCGATCCCCGGTCAGCCTCTTTAATGCCTCGACTGCGTCCTTGCTCCCCCTGTTTCCCAGGACTAGCGCTGTAAAGGCCCGCACGTTCTTCTCGCCGTCATCCAGCGAGTCGATCAGCACTCCGGAGATGTCGTTTTCATTCAGTACGAGTGCGGCAAACGCCTCCCCCCTGACCTCGATATCTGGATCATTTAGCAGGGATACTGCCGTCCTGATCGCCGGGATCTCTGCCGTCTGGGATGCCGACTCTAGGATGCCGATCTTCTCCTGCTTTGGGGCATCGTGAATCTCCTCAATACTGTGCATTCCTTCTGGCCTTACGGGGGTACGCTATTTTTCATAAAACTTTCCTTTTGCGCAAGAAACGTACGGGCTTGCCCCCCGGACGGCACCGCCTGCGGGGGTTCTCGCCGCCACGCCCCCGGCGCCGCACCCCCGGAAGGGGGCAGGCTCATGCCAAAAAACCCATTTTAACTTTAAATTATCCTCAGGTGCCAGTATGCCTATGTCAAACGAAGCAAGAGACACCATATTCATAGGCAAAAAGCCGCTGATGGCATACGTCACATCGACGCTGATCCAGCTGGCAAACCTGCCTGCCGTGAATATCAAGGCTAGGGGTCTCAGCATTGGCCGTGCTGTGGACGTAGCTCAGATCATCTCAAGAAAGACGGAAAACGCCGGGTACTCTATTGGCAACATCAGCATCGGCTCTGAAACCCTAGAGTCCAAGGACGGCAAGTCAAGAAACGTTTCCACAATCGAAATTGAAGTGAAGAGAAACGCAGCGTAGTTGCGTACACTTGAATTTTTTTTATCTTTTTGACGCCCCGTACCTGCCCTCCAGCTCCCTGAACCTGTCCAGCTCGACTATGTCATTGAACTGATCAAAGCTCACGGCCCGTTTGCATGCCTTTGCCGTCGTGCCGGTTTTTTTCAGCTCGGCCAGGATCTCCATCGTCGCATAGGCGTTTGCATACAGCACCGACAGCGGATACAGCACTATGTTGAACCCCATGCCGTGGAGCTTTTCTGCGGAGCTGATCGGGGTCGCCCCTCCCTCTATCATGTTGGCGACAAGCGGCGCGTTGATCGACCTTCCGATTCTTTTCATCTCGTCTACGCTTCTGGGGGCCTCGACAAAGATTGCGTCTGCCCCGGTTTTTTTGTTTTGCAGACCCCTCTCGATGGCAGCATCGAGCCCCTCGGCCGCCCTGGCATCCGTTCTTGCCACGACGATAAAGTCCCTGCTCTCCCTTGCATCTAGCGCGGCGCCGAGCTTTTCGGTGTACTCCTCCTGCGACGTGACCTCCTTTCCCCGCATGTGGCCGCAGCGCTTTGGCCACCTCTGATCCTCTAGAAACAACCCGCCGGCGCCTGCCGCCTCCAGCTCCCTTACCAGCCTCCACACGCTTAGCGCGTTGCCGTAGCCCGTGTCTGCATCCACGATTACCGGGACCGAGGAGACCCTGCAGATCCTTCTTGCGTTCTCGACGGTCTCGGCGGCGCCTATGAATCCATAGTCGGGCATGCCAAAGAGCGCAGCCGACGTCCCGTATCCGGTCTGGAACATGGCCGAAAACCCTGTCCTGTCTGCAATCTTTGCGCTCATCGCGTCAAAGACCCCCGGGATCACAAGCGGCTTTTTTTGCCTGAGCATTGGGCGAAGCGACCTCATGCGGTCTGGTACGGACTCAGTTATTTATCGTTTAAGCCGGCCCTAGCTTGTTGCACAACCGTGCCTGAACGCGCAAAAACAACCAGTCTTTTGTACCTAAAATCGAGGTTGTGCAACAGACTAGCCGGCCCTGCCCCAAAACGCCCCTGAAACCCGCCACAATCGTCCCTCCGTGCAGGCCCCTCGACGAGCTGCCCCGGCTCCCCGGCAGCAGTCCGCCCGTCGTGCGGGTCGGACATCCTGCATCCGTGCCGCCGGGCCCTCCGGCCACGCCTTCCTGCCAAAGTCAGTCTATCCTGATCTCCTTGCCCCTTCTTCCTGCGGCCCTCTCTTCCAGCTTGCCAAGCTCGGTCTTTAGGAACTTTTTGTATTTCCTGGTCTCCTCCTCGGTCATGTTTACGACGTTGGAGCTCAGCATAGAGCCCATGGTGGAGATCTTCTCCAGCAGGTCCATCGCAACGAATCTTCCCACGTTGCCTATCCTGAACAGGACGTCCGTCTGCTTTTTGACAATGTCGTTGATCTTGTCTACGTCCTCTGCGGTGGCCCTTCCCTTTCTGGTCAGCTGGCACCTTCCGTCCTTTGTCTCCTCGATCAGTCCCTCGTCTAGCAGGCGGCCCAGCAGCGGATAAATCAGGCCCGGAGACGGCTTCCAGATTCCGTTGCTCTGCTCCACCGCATGGTCTATGATCTCCTTTCCCGTATGCGGCTTTTTCTTTAGCAGCTCCAGTATGAAATACCTGGAGAATCCCCTTGGCACCGACGAGCCTACCCTCTGAAACCAGTCGACGATCATCACTAGCGATATCACTAGCGATATATATTAAGCATTCGCGTGGCGTGCTGTCGAGTCCTCCGGGGTGGTAAAATTCACGCCTGAGCTTCCAGAGCCCGACCTGTTATCTATGTGTCGCGTTTATAAGGATTCC
>CAYGCI010000023.1:0-14273 GCA_964348355.1 uncultured Nitrosopumilaceae archaeon
TGTCGGCAGCTCGTCGTGCAGCAGCAAAAACGCAGTCTCCTCAAAGGTCGAGTTCTTGACCAGGTCAAAGATGTCGTATCCCCTGTAGATGAGCTTCCCCTCCTCCCCGTTGATGTTGGATACGCGCGTATCTGCCACGGGTATTCCACGCAGGCCGATGTTTTTTGTCTCCATGACGGGGGCATGCAGAGATCACTATTAATTTCTTGCACTGTCCGGGTCTCAGAAGTTTAGCATTTTGTCTAAACAAGCAAAGCTGATCCATATAAGATCACTTTTCATTCAAAACCATGTCATTCCAGGAACGGCAGCAGATGAGGGGCATAGACGAGCTAATCCTCAACGCCACCCCGGAGGAGCTCAAAAAAATCCAGGAGCTGGACGTGTCCACCCAGCTTGACGGCAGGTCGTTTTATGACACGTGCGCAGAGTCAAGGGTTCCTCCGCTTGCCAGATCCAAGTAGCCAGTCCTCCGAGGCGGCCCGATTCGTGGCGGCGCAGACGGCTGCATGCGGATCTGCAGGCGGCCCAGTCTGGACTGCAAGACTGGCCATTTTACGGGGAGCTGCCAAAGTCCGAACGGCCATTCTTAGTTTAAATGAGGGAATTTCGGTTTCCTGCATATGTCTGCCGCAAAGAAGGCTGCCAGAAAGACTGCAAAAAAAACCGCCAAAAGCGCCGCCAAAACTACGGCTGCAAAAAAGGCGGCCAAGAGGACAGCCCCCAAGAAGACCAGGATTGTCTGCATCTCCCACAAGGAGGATGCCGATGGAATCAGCTCTGCCGCACTGATCCGTCAGGCATTCGGGGGAGACTCTGTTCTGGTTGACTATCCCGGACAGATGGATGCCATAGAGCAGGTGTCCTGTGACGAGGGGCTAAAGGCGCTATACATCTGTGATCTGGGCCTGAGCAAAAAGAACCAGGACAGGTTCGTCGAGATCATGGCCGGGCTTCGCAAGAGGCGCGTTGCAGTCACATATATCGATCACCATGACATTGATCCCGCAATCGCAAGACAGCTGGAGGAGATCAAGGTCAGGATGATCCATGACACCGGAGAGTGCACAGCCGTCCAGGTGTACGACTCGTACAAGCCAAGGCTGAACGAGCACGCCTCGTTTGTCGCAGCCTGCGCTGCAATCACCGACTATATGGAGGACAGGCCGAGCGGCGCCAGGCTGCTGCAGATATACGACAGGCAGTTTGCCCTGATCAGCGCCACAGTCCTTACATACAATATCGTGGGGCATCAAAAGGACGGGGACTATCTGCTGTACCTGGTCGAGGAGCTGGCCGACTCAAAGTACCCGCACCAGATCCCCAACTCCTACGAGTTTGCGCAGATCCAGGTCGAAAGGCTGGCAGAGATCATTGCCAAGGTCAAAAAGGGGATGAAAAAGATGTCGAATCTGGGCCACATGGAGATTCTCGATGCCGGGGCAAGTGGCGCCGTAAACTTTGTGCTTGGACTGTCCGGCAAGGACGTCGGGGTGGCCTACAAGGAAAGGGTCGATCACGGAATCTATGCCGTCTCCGTGCGCGGCGCCAGGGGGTGCAGGGTACACCTGGGAAAGATCGTCAATGATCTGGCAGCTGATCTGGGCGGCTCCGGCGGCGGCCATGACAGGGCCTGCGGTGCGGTCATCCCAAAGCCCAAGATCAAGACGTTCCTGAGGGAATTCAACAAAAAGCTGGGCTAGCGGGCACCTGTGTAAATCGGGGATGGCTCCTCAGGCCTGCGCCTGGTGCCGTGCCCGGCAGAGCCGCCGACGGCGCCACAGCTGAGGATGCCGGGATCAGGTCCGGTGGCCGGGGGGTTACGCCTCTGCGGTACTGCACGCCGACCTGTCTTGAGCCCTGCCTTGGGAGCCCCAAGCCGCCCCTGATCCGGAAAACCCCCTTGAATCACTTGCAGGACGCACGGGGCCGGCATCCTTTCGGCCGGGGGTTTGGGTTTTTTGCCAAAAGCCTGCAATCACATCTCCTGTCCGGACTGCTCTACCTCGACTATGGCATCAATCTCCGTCATTGAGCCAAGCGGCAGACTGGAGACGCCCACTGCAATCCTGGAGTGCCTTGCGGCCTCTCCGAACACCTCAAACAAGAGGTCTGATGCTGCATTGATCACCTCTGGATGCCGGCAAAACCCCGGATCCGAGTTTACAAATCCCGATACCCTGACTATCCGCCTCACCTTATCTAGGCTTCCAAGGCTTGCCTTTATCTGGGCCAGGATGTTTACGGCGCAAATCCTTGCGGATTTTTTCGCATCCTCGATGTTTCCGTCGGTGACCCTTCCTGCAAAGGCTACCTTTCCGTCCTGTAGCGGTATCTGTCCTGACAAAAATACCAGGCCTCCGGCCATGGTGGCCGGGACGTAGGAGCCTGCCGGCGCGGGAGGGGACGGCAGGACAATTCCCAGCTCTGACAGCTTTTCCTCGTACATGATCCTGCTCCTCAAAGACCCGGCTTTTAGTTTTTGCTATCAAGCGGCTGCCGCATCGACGTGGCAGACTACGTGATAGGTCACATGCCCAAGGACTCCTATGAAAAGCAGGCACTGCTGTATCCGTATACCTTGCGGCGCGAGTACGCCAAGGCCGCAGGCCGGCTCAACGTGTTTACAAAGATATCAAACTCCCTGTCCGGAAAGGACGATCCCGGCCAGCTGCTAGCACGGCTGAGTGAGCAGGAACGGCAGATAAAGCAGCTGCTCGACGGCGGGAGTGTCGAATTTGTGGCTGGCCGGCACAAGAATATGGCAGAGTCCGCCCGCATCTCCCAGCTCGAGGACTCCTGAGGCGCATCGAGTCGCTGGAGGGCGGCGATGTCCAGGACGATGGGTCGCCAGAGTCCTCCTGCATCGGCTGCGGCCTGGTACACTCTGCAAAGACGTGCCCGAGCTGCGGCTTGGGCGTGCGCAGGATCTACGGGGCGGCCAAGTAGCCGCCAGAATGGTTTACGTCAAACCACGCTATACCTGATATGACTGCGACCACTATGATCCCCGTTATGATTTCCGACATGTCATACATTATGCCGCCTTGCTATTAAGACGGGGGTTGTCGCCTAATTCCACTTATTTGACTCAACCTGCATGTTTTTCTGAATTTCCGCCCTTTTACACGCCTGATCCATATGGCAACCCAATGGTTTTCAAGAATTCTGGTGAATTAGGCGACAACCCCATTAAGACGGTAATCTGGCCGTCAGGCGCTTATGTTTTGCCGGCAGTGCGGCACGGCAGGTCCCCGCTAGCATTCACACGTATGGCGCTGCCAGCCCTAGCCCGCATGTCCCATGCTTTCATCAAACTTCCAATGGGGTATGATGTGAACCCTGTCGTCTGGTGCCAGGCCGCCTGAGAGCACCGTGTAGATTTCAGAGTCGTTGGAGAGCAGGAGGACGTCCATGTCAGTTGATCTTGAGATCTCAAGCGCCTGCGCGACTATGCCTATGTCCCCGTTCCCGATTCTCCTTGTCAGGATGTCTGCTGCCTGTCTAACCCGCACGCCGTTGTTGCAGATGGCAGGAATGACGACGTCGTTTACCACTTTAAGGTCGTTCATGTCCTTGTCATACAGCACCCCGTTGAGATCCCCGTATTTTTCAGGCTCCTGCGAGGCCAGCTTTTGCAGCTCCCTTCTTTTGGCCTTTATCCATCTTTCCATGACCTCCCCAAAGTCTGCTAGGCCGCCGACGTATTGCTGCAGGCGCTGCATGTCCTCCTTGTATTTGCCGCCCCTTGTATTGACCTCCTTTTTCCCGAACATGTTGTTATATTTTGGCTTTAGGTGCCCCCACTTGGCGGAGCTGATCTCACGCTTGACCCAGGAAGGCACGCGCACCATGTCCAGATGGTCAATCACGTGTTTTATCTCCCTCTCCTGCTCCGGCGTCTCGCTGCCTGTAGGATACTGCAATATGTCTATGATCATGTTGGAATCCGGAACTATGATCTCCCTTCCGGTTATCCTGTAGACGCCGTACGCGCCGACATAGGATCCGGCCTGGCCTGATGGGTGGGCCGGGCTGGCAGGTATATGCATCTGGGCGCGGTACGTGACAGCTGGGGTGCCACGTCTGCCCGGCTGGCCGGCACCGCCGGCGCCGTGGTCGTATGCCTTGTTCTCGTTTCCAGGGCTTGCGCCGTCTTCTGCAGGCCTGCGCCTCCGCAGGGCCGCTGCAATTGCCACAATCACTGCCAGTATGACGACTGCGATTACGATTGTTTGAATGCCGCCTGCTGACAGGCCTGATCCAATATCGAGAATGTCTCCGATTCCGGGAATGCCGCCTGCTGACAGGCCTGATCCAATATCGAGAATGTCTCCGATTCCGGGAATGCCGCCTGCTGACAGGCCTGATCCTGGATCAGGGCCGCCGCTGTCCGCGCCTGCTGCGGGCGTTGCGCCAAACGTAAACGCCGCCGTTACCGGCCTTGCCGGTCCTGACGAGCCAACCCATACCTCGTGGACTCCGTTGATGAATCCGCCCTTCCCCGCCGTCTCTATCTCCAGAACGTAGGTGCCGTCTGGATGCACGCTTACCGACTCGTATATGGATCCTAGGCTGACTCGTATCATGACCTCCTGTGACATCCCGGCCGTGCCGTATATGCGGATTGTATCTCCTGCGATATAGTGCGGCCTGTCCGTGTATACCGTCAGGACACGTCCCGACGGCGGCGGCTGCATCCCGGCCGTGCCGCTGCCAGCGTCTCCCTGCTGTACCGGTGAATTCCCGTACGGCCCGCCGGGAGGCCCTCCCATGTACCGCATCTCAAATCCTACCTGTCCGAGCACCTTCCCGTCTGCACTGGCCGAGACATAGTACGTTCCGGCTGGGCTTGCGTGATAGTCTAGGGCGTGGTAGTGGACAAACCCGCCGTCGCGCGCAGACCTGACAGTGTGCGTCTCAGAGCGTTCGTCAGGATATGTTATGGTTATGTTAACCTCCGTCCGCTTCATGCCATACGCCTCGCCGGAGATGTTGACTATCACCTGCTTCCACTGCCCCACCGCATATCCGAACTGGTCAACGCCTACCTCGCCGTAGGCCGTGTTTCCAATGTTGGCCTTGGCCGCATGTGCGGCATCGCCTCCTGCAAGTGCTGCCATGGCGCACAGTGCCATGATGCCGCATGCGGTTGCGGCCCGTGCCGCCTGTCTGCCTGCCAGTGTAGGCTCACCTCCGGCCTGCACGCGGCAAATGCCTGTACGGCCCCACGCCTGCGTGCCTTCTCCAAGTGTCTGATGCCAACTGCGCTGCGGCGATCGAGGCGCCCTCGCGCCAGTCCTGACGTGCCTGGCACATGATGCTGCCTATGCCGGGGAGCATATCCGTCTCTGTTGGCGCCTCCGTGGCGGTGTCCTTTCCTGCTGGCGGCATGGCTGGCATGTGCATGTTTGGAGGACGTAAGTTATAAGGATAAAATCGCATGTGAATTCCCCCGGGGTGTGGATTTTCTATACACCGCATTGAACAGCAAGACGGCATGCTGGCTGTGGCGGGTTTTCGGAGGCGGGTTTCATCTGGATCATGAAGTGGTGTACTCGATCCCGCCAAATCCTGAAAATTTTACGGGACTGGTAACTTGACGGGTGCTGATTCACCCTGGAAAGTGTCGGGTGCTGGCGTTTTGGATTATGGTCTTCCACTTGTTGTCCTCCTGAATCCTGATTCCGACTCTCGGCAGGCGTGTCGCCGTCAAGACCCTAATGAGGGCGGATATAGTTGTGATGGATCTGCATCCCCCTGAGTATAGCAGAATCATCCTTTTTGATTCCACGGATTACCTTCTCGCTAGCCCTCAGCGTGTTGCCAATGAGGTACTCCGTTTGGTTGTTGTTCATGTCGCCTGCAATGTGGGTGTGCCTGTGCCTGTGGTGTTCCGTATCCTTGTGCAGGAAGTTCCATGGCTTGTATCGCTCCTTCCACGCGTGGTGAAAGTTTGCAGCTACGTCGGAGATTAGCGTGGATGGGACTTTACCTGCCCTCTTTTTTGCCTCTTTGAACATTGGTGAGACATCATCGTTTCCCTTGTGCTCTGACACCGACCTTCAGTCTTCCCAGAAGTACCACATCAAATTATCCCAGGTTCGAAACAATTCAAATGAGGATGCCTGCAGATCCGCATGTCGCTTCCTGCGCCACCACGAGTCGGTTACTTCTGGGAAGACTGACCTTGTACAAACTTTATAATTGTCTGTAGCCAACTCATAAAAGAAACGGACAGCTTCGATGACTGTTTCTGTCCTAAAGATCCAGGATCAGGCAAACCATACACCCACGCATTGAAAAACAGACAGAATTCGCAGCATCGGGGGGACAAGTTCCTGACAAGCGCCTACGCCTTCGCAAGGCGTACTAGACCCGACAGTATTGGACACGACATGCTGCTGCTACAGTCAGTTTGTGCATGTGGAGCTTGACATACTGCCGCGCAAGACCCGACAGTATTGGACACGACAGGCTGCTGCTACAGTCAGCCCGTCAGGTATCGGAACATCTTTACCGGAAGGATCTCGCGCCTGGCAGGCAGCCTTCGCACGGACCGCTCCATGTCATCAAGCGTGTCGAATATCTTGGCAGGCAGCCTCCGCTTTATCCCCCTGTACCGTATCTCGGCGGGGTTGAGCTCCGGCGTGTACGGCAGCGTGTACTCTAGTATTATCCCGCCGTCGTACTCTTTCAGCGTCTCCCTTACGCCGGCGGACCTGTGGTATGACGCATTGTCCAGGAATATTAGTACCTTGCCGTATTTCTTGTGCACCCTTTCTAAAAAGTCGCAAAAGCTGCCGGTGTTGGTCTTGTCATAGAACATAAAGTAGAACATGCCTACTGACAACACGCCGAACATGTACCGGCGCTGCCGTGACAGCGACAGGGGCGCCGTGGCGCTTATGCCGCGCCTGATCCACCCGTGTTTGGGGCTGTTTGAGGTCTTTTGGGCGGAGGGCTCGTCCTTTGCCAGCACCGTGTAACCCTGCGCCGTCTTTTCTTGTATCAGTCTTTGCGCTGCCTCGAACTCGTTCTGCCTGCGCCTTGAGGCGGCCTTTGGGTTCCTGGGCCTCGGCTTTTTCCAAGAGAACCCAAGCTCGCGTGCCAGCAGCCGCGCGCCGCTACTGCGGTACTGCACGCCGAACTTCCTTTTGATGTGCCGCCTCATCAGGCGCGAGTCCCGCAGGCCGCCCTCAAAGTCGCAGTCCCCGGGGCCTGACTTGATCCGCGTAAATCTGGCTCATCTGCGACTCGCTCAGCTTGTGCTTGCGTCCCCTGCCTGGCCGCTCGTGCCTTGCGCGTATCCCCCCGTCTTGTGCGCGGTTGAGCCACTCTGATATGGCAGACGTTGACCGGTAGAGGCTCTTTGCTATCTGCGATATGCTGCTGCCGTCCTTACACTGCATGTATGCAAGTAGCCTTTCGCTCCTTCTCTTGTCGGTCTCCTTGTACGCCTTGAGGAGATAAGAGCGTGACGTGTTTGGCAGGAACTTGCTCCCCGATGCCGCGAATTGCTTTTTCTGTGCGTCCATGCATGTGCGTGTGCCTTGCCTGATCTTAGTCTTTGGTTCAAAAACAATAGTCAAGATTGGTAACAGCTCGGGCTCTGGAAGTTTAGGCACGAATTTTGCCATCAAAGAAGGCCGATCAAACAGAATTTGTGCCTGAAATTGTAAATCACTTCTGAAGCCCGAGCTGTTACCAAGATTGTCCGTTTTTTTATGTGTTGACTATGGGGTACTTTTCACTTAGCTGATCCCTGAATCTTGATGTGGACCCTCTCACCCTTCTGGTCGTTGTTCTGGTACACCAGGCGCGTCTTGTAGCCCTGCCTGCGGAGATATTCGTCAAGAATGCCTGCCCACGGCAGCGAATGCCCGCTGTTTAGCCTGGACTCTATTGATATGCTCCTGTTTTTGGTATCGAGGTCGGCATGTCCGAAGCACAGCATGTGCAGCGCCGAATCGATGATCTCGATTACGTCGTCTATGGTCTTTTCTTCAAAGCTGACCCCGTTTTTCTCAAGCAATCCGAGGATTGAACGTCCGCTGTTTTTTGTAGCGGCGGCATTGAGGACGTGGCCCAGCCCGTGTTCCTCCACCATCTTGACAATCTTGTAGACCTCCTGTGACTCTGTCTTTGTCATGTCTGCCATCGGCTCTGTTTTTAGCCCTGATCTCCACATGTGGTTGAACAGCCTGACCTGGTTTGCCGCCAGGATGTCCGCTGATGAGAATGTGGCGCCCTTGCCATTTTCGCTGTCGATAAACAGCACCTCGCTTTGATCAAATACGAGGCAGTTCTGACCCGTCTCACCTGCCTTGATTTTTACCCCGCCCGGAATCCTCTTGAATGCCTCTGTGCCCAACTGGCTTGCAGGTATGATGACCTTGATGTCCAGACCGCGTCGTGCGACTGCGACCAGCTGCTCCCTGCACTCTGAGAGCAGGCCCAGCCCCCACTGATCTACTGCCAGAAACAGCGACTCCTTGGAGCCCTCGATCATCTGTCCCAGCCGGCTCGGAACGCCGTTTGCCGCAATGTGAAAGTACCTCCGCTCCTCTGCGCCCCGCGACCTCTTGCTATCCTCGCTTACCTGCTTGAGGCTTGATACGAGGGAGTTCATCGCGTTGACCTTGTCAATCTGCTCGTGTACTGCCTCATCAAAGGCGTCCTCGGGTGACACTGCCGTGCACATTATGGGCTTGCTCCTGGACAGCATGACGAGTCTCTTCTTTTCCAGCTTGAGCAGCGTGGGATATGCCTTGGTCCTTGGAATCTCCGCATAGTAGGCAAGCTCGCTTGCCGAAATGGCACCCCTTGAGATCAGCGTAACGTATGCCCTGGCCTCGTACTTGCTCAGACCGAACTCCTCCAGGCTTACCGTTAGTGCTTGCTCCTTGGCCACGCTGTGGATTGCCTCCTGCATAGGTAAAATTAAGAGCTAAAATCCTTTGCATGGTGACTCAAAAAAATTACAAGGCGTAACCCCCGTGTGGTGTTACCGCAGTTACCCTGATCCACGGTACACCGAGCCTAATATACGAAATCCCGGACTCTTGCCCATGCTCGGGCAGGCCTGTCAGGTTACAATAGTCTCGCAGGGCGGGGCCCCACACGCCGGCACCCTGAGGCCCCGGCTGGACTCCTCCCTGAGGCTCATCGAGTCGATAACCCTTGAGCTGGAAGGCAAGAGGCGCCATGCCGCAGGGGCAGGTGAGGCGCCGCCTTGCAGCGGCGGGCCTGATCTGCCTGATGACGGCCTGCCTGAGGAGCGCCTGGCATGCCAGACGATCATCGCGCTAGGCGTCATCGAGTCTAGGATAAACGGCCTCTCTGCACTGCACATGATCCCAGCAGCCCTGGCATCTGCAATCCCCGCCATTCGGGCCCTCAGCTCCAGCCTGTTTGAGCTGATGCCGGGGCCCAGTCAGAGGCTGTGCGAGCTGTCCGTGACACTGGGAAGCATAGTGGTGGATTCGGCAGTTCTTACCGGCGCCAGCTGCGATTTCGGGCTGTACAACGCCGAATCCAACTGCCTGCTAGATGAAGCAAAGTTGATGGCCGACTCTAAAATAGGCAAGCATCACCCTAATCTAGAAAAAGTCAAAACAGACAGCACTTGACTATTCTCTTCCCCGGGCGCAACTTTAGAAGGAATCTGGCTAGGGTCAAGCGGCTATCCTCCAGGATTGAGGGCAGGCTCGGCGAGTCCGGCGACTCGGGGGTTGAGTGCCTCTCCGGGGAGCAGCTCCGGGATCTCGGCGAGGTTCTGAGGCTGGCCGACCACATCATGACAAAGTACGAGGACAAAAAGGATCTTCGTGACATATTCAAAGAGTTCGTCGCCATGATCAGGGACTCTGCAGAGTCAATTGACGGGGTTGACTCTGACATTGACGAGCTCGTACTGTCTGCCGAGGAGTCGATATCTATCATTCGGGATGCCCAGGCCGGGGTGGCCGGGAAGGTGGATTTTGACGGATCCGGTACGGGCAAAGACTGCCTGAATCAGGTGTAAATAATTTTACCACTTTTTCGATCCCAGCTTACACCGTAGAATACCAACCCAGATCTACACTACATGCTAGGTAATTTCAATGAGTATGGCCCCGCAAGAACTAGAAAACAGCGCAAGCAAGTATGCGTCTGACGCAATAAGGTTTGACTCCCAAGGTGCGCGCGGCATGGCCATTACCAACTATCAAAAGGCCATAGACACGCTAGTCAAGCTCATACAGCTGTATCCTGCCAGCAAGCTAAACCCGATTTACAAGGAGAGAACCGACTCTTATCACAAGCGCATAACCGTATTGCGGGAGGCGCGCGGCGCAGAGCCCGTCGTTGATCCCAACGCGTCTGCCGAGGAGCAAAAAAAATCCCTCGATCAGCAGGAGGCAAACAACGACTTTGAGGATCTGATCATGAAGGAAAAGCCGGACATCAGCTGGACCGAGGTCATCGGGCTGGATGACGCCAAAAACGCACTGCGCGAGTCAATCGTGTACCCGACCAAGCGCGCCGATCTCTTCCCGCTCGGCTGGCCCCGCGGCATGCTCCTGTACGGGCCACCCGGCTGTGGCAAGACGATTCTGGCAGCTGCCACTGCAAGCGAGATTGACGGCTATTTCATCAACGTGGATGCGGCATCGATGATGAGCAAGTGGCTTGGCGAGGCAGAAAAGAACGTATCCAAGGTATTTACAATGGCAAGGGGATATGCAGAAAAGGAGAACAAGCCCGTAATCCTCTTCGTTGACGAGGTCGACTCCCTCCTGGGCTCCCGCAACAGCGAGGTGGGCGGGGAGATCAGAACCAAGAACCAGTTCCTGACCGAGATGGACGGAATCAACGGCAAGGGAAAGGATCTGAAACTGTACGTAATCGGCGCCACAAACAAGCCATGGAGCCTGGACTGGCCGTTTCTGAGAAGGTTCCAAAAAAGAATCTATGTCAACCTTCCGACCCTTGGGGCCCGCGAAAACCTGTTCAACCTGTATACTGCGCCACTGAGCAAGGACGTCAAGGTCAGCTCAACCGAGCTGGCCAAGCTGTTTGACGGATACAGCGCAAGCGACATCAAGGACGTGTGCCAGAGCGCCCAGCTGCATGCCGTCCACGAGCTGTTCAGCTCGCCTGACTACCACGAGCCTGTGGATGGCGAGGAGCCGCAGCAGCCAAAGGCGCTTACGATGGCTGACTTTAAGGGCATCATGGAGGAGAGAAAGCCGAGCGTCTCGGCGGACATGATAAGGGCGTATCACAAGTGGAGCAGCGAGTTCAGGGCGCTCTGATCCCATGCGATCAGCGATCACCCCTCATAAAATTTAAATCACAAGCCAAAATCAGTCCACGAGGGTCACAATAACTACAAGGAAATCCAAGCACGCAGGCAAGATTGCAAAGCTGATCCTCGATGACGGCACGGTCCTTGAGGGGATGGGATTTGGCCATCCTGCGACCGTTTTTGGCGAGGTCGTATTCAATACCGGGATGGTCGGATACGCCGAGACCCTGACGGATCCCTCCTACAGCGGCCAGATCCTGACCCTGACCTATCCGCTGGTGGGCAACTATGGGGTCCCTGATCCCTCCCAGGTGGACGGCGACGGCATCCCAAAGTCCATAGAGTCAGGCCGAATCCAGATCCGCGGCCTGATAGTCCACGAGCTGTCCCTGACTGCCAGCCACTGGAACATGTCGATGACGCTTGATGAGTGGATGTACAACGAGGGGGTTCCGGGGATTTCGGGAATAGACACGCGGGCGCTGACCAAAAAGCTCCGTTCAAAGGGCGTGATGATGGGGGCGCTGGCGGTGTCTGACTCGCCCATAAACGACGGCGAGGTGAGGCAGCAGCTGGCAAGGGCCACCCCGTACGGCTCCGAGCGGTTCATGGACGCGGTGTCCACAAAGTCCGTCCAAGAGTACGGGGACCGGCCCGAGTCCGTGGTTGTAGTCGATACGGGTGCAAAAAACGCGATACTGAGAAACATCCGGGACATGGGCTACAGGGCAGTCAGGGTCCCGTGGGACACCCCCGTCGAGAGGATCCTCTCCTACAACCCACGGGGCGTCGTTATAAGCAACGGGCCCGGCGACCCAGAGCACTGCCCTGCGACGATTGACACTGCCAGGGCGCTGATGGAAAAGGACGTCCCCACCCTGGGCATCTGCCTGGGCGCGCAAATCATCGGGCTTGCAGGCAATGCCAGGACATACAAGCTAAAGTACGGGCACCGCGGCCAGAACAAGCCGTGCGTCGACCTGGAGACCGGCCAGGTCTATGTCACCAGCCAGAACCACGGGTACTGCATAGACCCCGACTCGCTGGGCGACTCTGAGTTTGACCTGTGGTTTACAAACGCCGATGACGGGACAGTCGAGGGAATAAGGCACAAGAGGCGCAGGACTATAGCAGTGCAGTTCCATCCGGAGGCCGCGCCCGGGCCCTATGACTGCAGGTTTGTCTTTGAGAAGCTCAGGCAGCTGATGGAGGGGGATCCTTCTGCCAAAGAGTGAGGATCTGGACAAGATCCTCGTACTGGGCAGCGGAGCAATCAAGATCGGGGAGGCGGGGGAGTTTGACTATTCGGGCAGCCAGTGCCTAAAGGCCATACGCGAGGACGGCCTCAAGAGCATCCTGATCAACCCCAACGTGGCCACAATCCAGACAGATACCAGGTATGCAGACCGGGTGTACATGGTTCCCGTCAACCCGGAATACGTCGAGTCCATAATCGAAAAGGAGAGGCCCGACGGCCTCATGCTCGCATATGGCGGACAGACTGCCCTGAACTGCGGCGTAAAGCTGGAGGAGGCGGGAGTCCTAAAAAAGTACGGGATCCGCGTCCTGGGCACGGAGGTGCCCGGCATCCAGAGGACCGAGGACAGGCAGCTCTTCAAGGACTCGATGACCGAGTGCGGCGTCCCCGTCCTGAAAAGCAGTACCGTGACTGACTTTGAGGGTGCAAAAAGTGTGGCAGAGCAGCTGGGCTATCCGGTAATCATAAGGGTCGCCTACACCCTCGGGGGCAGGGGCGGCGGCATTGCCCACAACGAGATCGAGCTGCACGAGATCGTGGAGAGGGGAATCAACGCGTCCCTGGTCGGCCAGGTGCTAGTCGAGGAGTACATCGGAGGCTGGAAGCAGATCGAGTACGAGGTGATGCAAGACTATGCGGGCAACAGCGTGATTGTATGCAACATGGAAAACGTGCTCTCGATGCGCGCCCATACCGGCGACAACATCGTCGTTGCCCCCTCCCAGACGATAGATAACTGCGAGTATCACATGCTGCGCTCGGCGGCGCTTCGCGCCACACGGCACGTCCGAATCGTCGGCGAGTGCAACATCCAGTATGCAATGGATCCGGACTCTGACAGGTATGTCGCAATCGAGATCAACCCCCGGCTCTCGCGATCCTCGGCCCTTGCAAGCAAGGCGACCGGGTACCCGCTTGCATACATGTCTGCCAAGATCGGCCTGGGCTACACCCTTCCGGAGCTGGAAAACCACATCACGAGGTCTACCACCGCATGCTTTGAGCCCTCCCTGGACTATATCGTCTGCAAGCATCCGAGGTGGGACTTTGGCAAGTTTGAGCTTGTGAACCGGAGACTGGGGCCCACCATGAAGTCCGTCGGCGAGGTCATGGCCGTGGGCCGGAGCTTTGAGGAGTCCATACAAAAGGCCATCCGCATGCTCGATATCGGAAACGACGGACTCGTGCTCAACCGGGCCGGCGCAGGATCCTTTACTGTGGAGGAGATCGAGGACAGCCTCTCAAACATGGATGACCGAATCCTGTACCACGTTGCGGCGGCCCTCAAGATGGGGATCACAGTGGAGAGGATCCACAGGCTGTCTGCCATAGACCCGTGGTTCATAGAGAAGATCAGGAATATAGTCGACACCGAGTCCGAGCTGGGAGGGGGGCAGCCGGGGCCTGCCCTGCTGAGGGAGTCAAAGCGCCTCGGATTCTCTGATGGCCAGATTGCCCGGGCAGTCCAGAGTACCCCCGGCCGGATCAGGGAGCTGCGAAAGGAGAACAACATCGTGCCCGTAGTAAAGCAGATCGACACCCTGGCAGCCGAATGGCCTGCAAGGACCAACTACCTGTACCTTACATATGGCGGGACAAGCCACGACATCGCGATAGCCGATGATCAAAAGGGAATCCTTGTCCTGGGCGCGGGCCCCTACAGGATCGGAAGCAGCGTGGAGTTTGACTGGGGGACCGTCAACATGGTCTGGTCGCTGCAGG
>CAYGCI010000024.1:0-14172 GCA_964348355.1 uncultured Nitrosopumilaceae archaeon
CATCCGGGCCGCCCCGGGGGGGGGGGTGGCATACAATATGTCCATACCGAACATGACTATATTACGCTATTAAATTTAGACCCAAATCCAGTAGAGTATGTGGTCACCTACCTTTAACTAATTGGGCATGAATCCACGCGCAGCTGTGGCCTCCGTGCTTGGACAGCAGTCCTGCCGGCTGGATCCGTGCAGACCATTGGGTCTGCCACTATACCATCCTCAGGGTGTCTGATGCCGTGATTATCCCGATGACCCTCGTCTGTTTTGAGACAAGGATGCACTTTGAGTACCTGATCAGGGGCACCAGTACGTTTGCGGGGGTCTCAAAGTCCACTATCGGCGGGATCGAGTCCATGGCGTCTGAGATTTTGGCCTTTTTCAGCTCGGCCCCCCCGTCTGAGAGGTGCCTTATGATGCCGTCCTCCGAGACCAGGCCTACCGGCTCGGCTCCGTCAAATATCGGAATCTGGCTGATTGACAGCTCGTACATCTTTTTGATTGCGTCATGCAGCGTATTGTCCGGCCTGAGCTTTGCAATGTCCTTGCTGCAAAAGTCCCCTGCCGTATGCGATGAGGACTCGCCCTCGAGCGTGGCCAGGCTGTCAAAGATTTTCTTTGCAGTCTCATAGCTCGGCCGGCTCCTGCCTGACTCTATCTGGTTTATCATCGAGGTGCTGACCCCGGCCATGCCTGCAAGCCTTTTCTGCGTTATTCCGGCCTTGAGCCTCATCTGCTTGATTGACTCGATCCTTGGAAGCATGAAAGTATTTGGGGGGCGTCGGTTTAAACTATTTTCGTCCCTTTGATCTCTTGATTGCCGCCTGTGCTGCGGCAACGATTGCGATCGGTATCCTGTGCGGCGATGCGCTGACGTAGCTTAGGCCCGCATCATGGCAGAACTCAATCGAGCTCGGATCCCCGCCGTGTTCCCCGCAGATGCCTATCTCCATGTCCTTTTTGACTCCCCGCCCGCGGGAAATCCCGGTTTTGATCAGGCTGCCAACCCCGCCTACATCGATTGACTGGAACGGGCTTTTCTCCAGCAGCTCCTTTTCCATGTATTCGGGGAGGAACTTCCCCTCCACGTCCTCCCTGCTGAAGCTGAACGTTCCCTGCGTCAGATCATTGGTCCCAAAGCTGAAGAACTCTGCGGTCCTTGCAAGCTCGTCTGCAGTCAGTGCGGCCCTTACCACCTCGATCATCGTCCCAAAGCTTACCGCCAGCCTTGTCTTGCTCTTGGCCTCGACCTCGCTCTTTATCCTGTCATATGCCCTCTTGATGTGATCCAGCTCTGCGGCGCTGCTGATCTGGGGAATCATGATCTGCGGGTGCGCCCTTACCCCCCTCCTTGTGAGCGTCACCAGCGCATCGAACACCGCGCGGATCTGCATCTCATAGATTTCCGGATACGTGATTCCGACCCTGACCCCCCGGTGTCCCATCATCGGGTTGACCTCCGCTAACTCCCTTGCCCGTCTCAGGACGACCTCCTCCTTTTTGACTCTGCCTGCCGCCTTTTTTGCCTTTAGCTTGCGAATCTTCTCGGCCTGTTCCTCGGGGTCTGGCAGAAACTCGTGCAGCGGGGGATCAAGCAGCCTGATGGTCACCCTGTGGCCCTCCATCGCCTTTAGGATTCGGACAAAGTCGCTTTTTTGCAGCCGCCCAAGTTTCTTGAGGATCCTGGCGCGCTCCGCTGTACCCTCTGCCATGATCATGTCTACAAACAGCCCGATCCTGTCGGCTGCGTTGAACATCCGCTCCGTCCTGCACAGCCCTATTCCCCTTGCACCAAACCTTCTTGCAAGCCTTGCGGCCCACGGCGTGTCTGCATTGGCCCTGACCCCCAGTACCTTTGCCTTTTGCGCCCAGTCAAGGATCTGCCCAAAATCCCTTGTCACCCTTGGCTCCACGGTGGGAACCTCCCCGATGTATACTGTGCCTGCGCTGCCGTCGATGGATACGGTCTGCCCGCCCCTAACGGTAACCCCGTCTGCCGTACACCTGTCGTTGTCATAGTCGATTTTCAGCTCCGCACAGCCCACTATGCACGGCTTTCCCATGCCCCTTGAGACGATTGCCGCATGCGATGACTTGCCGCCCTGGCTAGTCAGGATGCCCTCGGATGAAAAAAATGCGGGAACGTCCTCCGGCTTTGTCTCCTTTCTGATCAGGATGACCTTCTTGCCCGCCTCTCCCAGCTCTGTTGCCTTTTTTACGTCAAACACGGCAACCCCGCTTGCGGCCCCCGGCGAGGCGGCGATTCCCTCGGCTAGTTTCTTAAAACTGCTGATCTTTGACTCATCCATCGTCCTATGCAGCAGCGCCTCTAGCTGCTGTGCGGGTATTCTTGTAAGTGCCCTGTTTTTGTCAATCAGTCCCTCCCCAACCATGTCCACCGATGTTTTTACCAGCGCCATGGCGCTCATTTTCGCAGTCCTTGTCTGCAGCAGGTAGAGCCTTCCCTGCTCGATGGTAAACTCAATATCCTGCGGCTCCCTAAAGTGTTTTTCCAGCCTTGCACACGCGCCGCTCAGCTCGCTGTACAGTCTTGGCATCTCCCTTCTGAGCAGGGATACATTCTTCCCCGTCCTGGCTCCTGCAACGACGTCCTCCCCCTGCGCATTGATGAGATACTCACCCTCCAGCTCCCTCTTGCCGTTATGGCCGTTTCTTGTAAACACCACTCCCGTGGCACTGTCGTCGCCCATGTTGCCAAATACCATCGCCACGACATTCACCGCGGTTCCGTTTGCAACGTCCTTGGTTATGCCGTTTTTCTCGCGGTAGACGACTGCCCTCTCACCCATCCAGCTTTTGAATACGGCCTCGATTGACAGCCTCAGCTGCTCGTCAGGCGAGTCTGGAAATCCTCTTTTGGTGTGCCTCTCACAGATCCCTTTGTATTCTGCGACAATCCCCCTCAGCGACTTGACGCTCAGCTGGCTGTCGTCTTTTACTCCCTGCTTGGATTTTGCCGAGTCCAGCACGCGCTCGAACCTTTCGCCATCGACTCCGAATACCACCTTTCCAAACAGCTGGATAAACCGCCTGTACGAGTCCCATGAAAATCGCAGGTTTTGCGTCTGCTCGGCTAGCCCCTCGACGGTCTTTTCGTTTAGCCCCAAATTCAGAATGGTGTCCATCATGCCCGGCATCGATACTGCCGCACCGGATCGTACCGAGACCAGCAGCGGGTTCTTGGCCGAATTCCACCTTTTACCAGTCTTTTTTTCCACCCTTTTGATGTTTTTCATCACCGAGGGCATCACTTCCTTTGGCAGCCCCCGGCTGCCTGCATAATACCTGTCGCAGACCTCGGTTGTGATGGTAAATCCTGGCGGTACCGGCAGCCCTAGCCGGGTCATCTCGCTTAGTCCCGCACCCTTTCCGCCCAGAAGCATTCTGTTCTTGCTGTCTGCCTCCTCAAATGCGTATACTGGCTTCATTACTAGAAACCTGAACCGAAAATGGGTGTATTAAATGAATATCATGAAAAGTGATCGTTTGCGGCCTGATACTTTTCCCGGCAGAGTCTGCCACCATTCCGGGGGAGTTCCGCCGCATGGGTTTTGTTCAGGAATCCAAACCGCTTGCATGGTGGGGTGGATCTGTTTTTTTTGAACCCAAACCGCTCCCGGGCAAAGCCCGGCAGGCCGCAAGCGGAGGACTGTCGGTCTTGGCCAGGATGCAGCGGCGCTGTAAAAAGCACACTTTGAAATCCATCCACACCATCAGCTAGGCAAAATGCAAACGGGACTGCTGTTTTTGCTGCTGCTGAGGCGCCGCGCCTCATGTCCTGCTGTTTTTATTCGATCCTTTGGCACACTTCTGGCCGGCAGTATGCGGATCCCGACTCGGAAAACTATCCTCTGGCCCTGGCTGCCACATGCGTCCGCCAAGTCCGGTTTTTTCACGGTATCGGGCAGCGCCTGTGGTGGGGGGATGCATGTAGCAGCTCGGGCTCGAGGCCGTTCCTGATTTTGGGCACGAGTCTGCCCCGGAGGGGCCTCCAAGATGGCAAAGCCCACGTCTGATCTTCCAGAACCCGAGCTGTTGCGGATGTATAGAATTTTTATAGCACAACCAATACGCAAGTACATGTCAGGACGCGTACTGCCGCTTGTGGTGACGCTTTTGGCTGCCTGCCTTGCATCGCAGGCGTCATGGGGTGCCAGTCCGGCATTTGCACAGGGCGCCGATGATCCGAGCGTCCAGACCGTGACCATAGGCGCACTCGTGCCGCAGACCGGACGCAGTGACGATGCCGGGGCGCACAGGACGTTTGCCACCGAGCTTGCAGTGGAGGACTTTAACGGGTACCTGGACCGAAAAAACGCAGCATGGCGGCTTGCCGTCGACATACGGGATACGACAGCCAGCCCCGCCGGCTCGACGGAGCAGGCAAGGCTGCTGTACAATGACGGCGTCCGGATAATCTCGGGGCCGTCTGCAAGCTCCGGCGTGAGTGCAATCAAGGCAAACGTGACTGCAGACGGCATAGGCGACTTGGTGCTCATAAGCTGCTGTTCCACGTCGCCTGCACTTGCACAGGACGACAACATATTCCGACTGGCCCCCGATGACCGCATACACGGACTGGTGATCGCAGACCTCATGTACGGTGATGGAAAGGAGGTCATGATACCCGTATGGATAAACGACACGTTCGGGCACGGGCTGCGTGACAGCACTGCAGCCGAGTTTGAGCGCCTCGGGGGAACGGTATACGACGTGGGCTCCTACGAGCCGTGCGGGGACATGTGCACCAGTAACGGGTTTGCGGGACTGGTCGGCAATCTGAATGCCACCGTATCAGAGCACGCCGGACGCGTGGGCGCGGACAAGATCTTTGTGTTCTTCATAGGCTTTGCTGAGACCGATGACGTCATTCGGGAGGCGGCCAAATATCCTGCCCTGCGCACCGTGCAGTGGGTCGGCTCTGATGCAAACGTCAACGACAACTCGCTTGTCGACGATCCGGTCATCGCGGAGTTTCTTGACGATGCCAACTTTAGGTCGTGCATCTTTGCAGAGGATCCGACCAGCCAGACCTACATGGGACTGCAGGCAAGGTTTGCACAACAGTTCAGCTCGCCGCCAAACGTGTATGCATACTCGACATATGATACGATCTGGATAGCCGGCCTTGCCATAGACGGGGTGATAACCCCTGACGGGACCATTGACATCGGCAGCATCACCGACAGCATCGGTACCATCGCATCCGACTATTCCGGGGCGCTGGGGGACATTGAGCTCAACGACAACGGTGACCTGAGCGAGACCAGCTATGCCGTGCACGGAATAGAAAACAGGATGTGGGCCCAGATAGGCACGTACACGCCCGGTGTGGGACTGGTGACAGTGGATGCGGTCTCTCCGGGCGGCGGCGATGACGACGAGTGGCAGACGGCACCGACCTTTGGCATATCGGCGCAGACGGGCAGCCAGCTGGTAAGCTGCGGATACTCCATGGACGGTACGTGCCGTGATGTCCTTGACTACCACGTCGATTACAGGCGCGAATCAATACAGACCGATACAAGTCACAACTTTACGCTGAGGGCCCACTCGGTAGCCGGAGTCCAGCAGTTCCAGATAGGCTTCGGGGTGCCTGAGGTCGGCTCGCCAATGGGCTCGTCTGAGGCCGTCCTGACCGTCGAGCTCGGGCGCAACTATGCGGTAGACTCTACATATGAGGTACTGGGTGCCGCATACACGGATCCAAACGACGTCATAGGCGAGGCTGTACTGGGCGTGGATCTTGTCGGATGCATGTCCCCTGGGGACCCGACCCGGTGCGTGGAGCTTACAATAGACGGCCTGATCTTCAGGGAGCAGATGTATCACGAACCCTTTGTCATATTTGTAATGGACGCAGAGCGCCGGAGCGCGCAAAACTACATGAACGACGGGCTGCTGGTGCACGGCGACTCTATGAACCCGGCACCCGAGGAGACTGCCGGGATATACAAGAGGGGAAACCAGCACGATGCCGTAATCGTATCCCTGGAGCGCACCGACAAGCTGGCAGACCTGTGGGCCGACCAGTGGGGCAACGAATGGGCCCGCAACTCGCACGGCACCTGGTACAGGACCGTCCCTGACGCGTTTGAGCGCCACCAGGACGATGCCTGGAAGGTGATGACGCGCATCAACTCCAACTTTGCCTCGCTCGTGCAGGCAGAGCGGGACCGGGCGATACTGGTCTTTGACTCGCAGCAGATACAATCCGATCCCGGAACCGCGTTTGCATACGAGTATCCCGGAGGAATACACGATGACTCTGTGCGCCTGGAGGCGCTGGCAGACGCGATTGCAGCAGAGCAGCTCAGGGCCCAGGATGTGCTGGACGAGCAGGCCCGGAACCGCGCCAACTACCAGCCTTGGCTGAACTAGCGCAGGGATTCGGGCGGGGAATCTCCGGATCTGAGCAGGATCACATCGACCCGGCAAACTCTGAGATTGCCCTGCCCCAGTCCCTGGCCTTGATGATGCCGCTTGCCACGAGTACTCCTGCCGAGCCCAGCTCTACTGCCTTGGCAACGTCGTCTCCTGAGGCAATTCCCGCCCCGCAGAGCAGCCTTGTCTTGTTTCCTGCGTCCCTTACGGCCCTTGCGGCGCCGGCGATCAGCTCCGGCCGTTCCGTTGAGACTGCCTTGCCCGAGCCTATCAGTTCGGGCGGTTCTATTGCAATATAGTCCGGACTCAGCCTAGCGTATCTTTTGACCTCGGCGACATCCCTCACACACAGCACGGAGATCATCTCCAGGCCCCGCAGCCTCTCGACCAGGCTTCCTATCGACCCGGGGTCAACCCTGTGCTCGCTGTGGTTGATCAGCGAGCCTGCCACCCCTGATTTTTTCAGCAGCTCCGGGGCCACGAATCCCGTCGTGCTACCTACCTCAGAGTCGTCCACGTGCTGCGCCAGTATCGGTATTTTCGAGCCTGCCGCCAGCCCGACCAGGTGCTGCGGGGGCGCAACCGCAATCGTTACCCCGATTTTTTTTGAGATCCTCTCTGCGGCCCTTACGAGCTTGGCCATCCCGCCTCCGGAGACCTCCTGGTAGTTTTTGCAGTTTATGACAAGCAATGCCTGCCTCAGGAAATGCCCGTTGCTATTTAACCCTTGATCCGGGCACCCTTGTCGTATCTCTGCTTCATTCCGATTACGATTATCATCAGCACTATTGCCGCAAGATTCGTGCCTATGATGTACACGTCCTCCACCTCGATGCCGTAGACCAGCCACAGCGCCGCCCCCGCCGCGATCAGCGACATCAGGTACCTGGACACGTCCTTGAGGCTCTTTGTCCTGTATCCCTTGATGATCTGCTGCACCCATCCGGACAGGATCAGGATTCCCGCCAGAATCCCGATCAGGGTCAGCATGTTTTCGTCCAGGGACATGTCATCAGTTCCAGAAAAACTGGTCCAGGCCGGTCTGCTTTGGCTTGCCCAGGATGACGTCAAAGTCCAGATCCATGGAGGACGTTATCTGGTCAAGCGTGGACTCCATGAACTCCAGGTATTTCTTCGGATCGATCTCAGTCTGCCTTGCAAGCTCGACCGGCTTTACCCCCGGCTTGCCCAGCGTCTTGATGTATGATATGATGTCCCCCTTTTTGATCTCCCTTGTAGATTCCAGCATCTTGGCCGCCCTGATGTGCTGGGGGACCGTCTTGACGTATTCTGAGGGCGCCTTGCTTATCATGACGCGGTATGCCAGATCCTCGAGCGGGATCTCCTTTTCCTGAACCCTCTTTGCATAACCTGCGATTTTGCCGCTGATCTGCCTCTTGGCGCGCTCAAAGTCCTCTATCGTCTCGACCTTGGACAGCACGTCGAGCAGCTCGTAGAACAGCTTCTTGATGAATCCCGGGGTGTGGGACTTTTTTCCCGTCAGCCCCTTGACGTCTACCTTGCCTGACTTTGTGACCCCGAGGTAGTTTTTCTTCCTGTTGCTGAGCACCACGTACCGGTACTCCTTGTCAACCTCCAGGTCGACGCCGTGATCCTTTTTTGCCTGCTCGATGACCCTGTCTATCTGCTCCTGCGTCGGGTCCTTGATGAACAGCGAGTCCGTATCGCCGTACAGCACCTCGATCCCAAACTCCTTGCACCTCTCGATTGTCTGCAGAATCGTATGCCTCCCGATGGCAGTCGTCGCCTCTGCTGCGGGCAGAAAGTACAGGGGAAATATCTCCGCGCCCATCACCCCGTAGCTGGCGTTCAGGATGACCTTGAGCGCCTGGCTGACGACCGTGTACTGCTGCCTCTGCTCCTCTGTGATCGACTCTTTTTTTGACAGGCTCTTGTAGTAGTTTACCCTCAGGTCCCGCAGCGAGCCTATGAGCATGGCAGTCATCCCGTTTTTCTTGGTGCATACCCAGTGGTTGGTCTGCGGGATGGTGTTTGTCCTGCACTCCTCGTGCGGACACCTTACCGTCTCGTAGGACAGGTTTCGCACCTTGATGATGCTCGGATACAGGCTTGCAAAGTCCATTACGGTGACGTTAAAGTGGATTCCCTCCCGGGGATCCACGACCAGGCCGCCCCGGTACTTTTTGTCCTTGATTACGGCCTCCGATGAGACCGCGGCCGAGTGCTCCTGCAGCTCCTCCCTCTTTGGGATCAGCGCGTTTCTCTGGCGGTGCTCGTAGTACATCAGGCTGCGAATCCACTGGGACACCCCGAGCCTTGCAATGTCGTCAATCGGCATCCTGCCGATCCTCGATATCACAACCAGCAGGTTCATCAGCAGGTCGCCGTTAAAGCTTGCAAGCTCGTAGGTCAGCAGCGCGTCATTGTAGCAATAGTTTGCAGTCTGGTAGAGCGTCAGGTCGTTTAGTTCCACGCCATAGTCGATCTTCTCCTTGCCCAGCAGCGCCTTTGAGACGCTGTTCAGGGAAAAGTCCGCATACTTGTGGCTGAACGCGTAGATCTGAAAGGATCTGTTTGACAGGGTCCTGTACAGGTCGATGTGCACGCCGTGCTTTAGTGTGGCCGAGTCCCTCATCATGTACAGCGGGTTGTCTTCTGCCTTTACCCCGAGCCTTTCTGCACGGTTGAAGAGGTACGGCAGATCAAACTCGTCCCCGTTGTACGTCAGGACAAACGCAAACCCCCTGAGCAGGTCAAAGGCGTCTAATATCATCTGCCTCTCGTCCACCTCCTCGTAGAACTTGGGCTCAAAGTCCAGGTCGTTGGTCCCCCGCTGCACCCCGTCTTTTTTCAGCACGAAGATCTCCCTGAATCCGTCGCTTCCAGAGAACCCTATTGCCGTGACCTTCCTCTCGGCCAGCTTGGGATCCGGAATGCGTCCGACCTCTGCCTCCACCTCTATGTCCACGCTCACCCGCCTCATCTTTGGGATGGGCTGGTTGAGCAGGTCCGCCCAGTCTGAGATGTACTCCTCAAACTGCCCGGGATCGACCATCTTCTCATCTGAGATGTTTTTCCACAGGAGGGTCTTGAGCGACTCTTTTACCTCCGAGGGGATCTCCATATCGTGCGGCACCACCTTTGAGTCCCTGATCTCGTAGAACTTGCCGACTATCAGCGACCTGTCGTAGAGATAGTTCTCATAGTATTTGATGTCTGACTCCCACGTCTCGATTACGTTTCTTAGGCTCTTGTCCGTTGCAGTGCCTCCTATGGCCAGCGGATCCTCCACGACAATCTTTGACAGCGGAATCTTCTTGCCCTTGAGCAGGTCATGCCGCTGGACGCCCTTGATTTCTATCAGATCCTTCCTGCCTGCGATGAATCCCAGCTCGTCGGGGTTCAGCTTTGAATAGCAGTACGGCTTGTGGCCTATCTCGTCCCGCCACAGGATGATCTTCTGTGATCCGGGCTCGTAGAACTTTAGTACCGCGCACCTGTTCTTGTTGTCATATGTCGCAGATACCAGCATCGAAGGCGGGAGTTCGGTTACTTGCTCTGTTTGCTGTACTGACATGGCTACCTAGTAATTATCGGTCAGCTGCTGTGACCACTTTTGAATTTTACTCTTGCTTAGCGTGATGACCTCCACCCCCGCCTCCCCTAGCAGATCATAGTCTGTTTCGGGGTAGGAGTCAAGGCAGACGATTTTTTTAATTCCTATTGTAATTGCCATCTTTGTGCACTCTAGGCACGGCACAAGCGTCGTGTACAGTACCGCCCCCTTGCCGGCCTCGATGCCTAGGATCGCGCAGTGCATGATTGCATTGGCCTCTGCATGGTTGCAAAGACACCTGTCAAGCAGATCCCCTGACTTGATCTTCCCCTCCGTGCGCAGCTGGCATCTCTTGCACCCGCCATCAAAGCAGTTTTTTACGCCAGGCGGTGTTCCGTTATAACCTGTGGCAAGCTGCCTGTTGTCCCTTACAATCACCGCGCCGACCTGCCTTGCTATGCAGTTGGAGCGCAGCTTGGCCAGCTCTGCCTGCAGCATAAAGTACTCGTCCCAGTCTGGCCTCTCAAATGTACCCAACACGCACAGTTGCCACTGCCGCAATATATGGATTTGAGCTGAAAACCGATCTAAATGGCTATCCGTAGACCGAATAGAACACCCAAGCGATGCTTAGGGCCATTATGCCAATCAAGGAATACCCTATTGCCTTGAAATCGCTGTTCATGGTTCGGGTTTTTACCCACCCCTTATTTAACATTCAGTGCGCCCCTGGATCCGGGGCCGACGCAGAGTTGAGCAGCAGCTTCCTTTGGGCTCACTAAAAGAATAAAACCGAAACCGTACTGCCGAAAAGTGATTGGAATATTTTGAGAACAGGTTTGTGAAAAAGGACTCCATTGAGATGAGGAAGTACCAGGCAAACCTTGCCCGGCAGGCCATCTCCGAGAACTGCATTGTGGTTCTGCCCACCGGCCTTGGAAAGACCGCAGTGGCGCTGCACGTGATATGCGAGTATCTGCAAAAGGGGACAGGCGGGGTCCTGTTTCTTGCACCGACCCGCGTCCTGGTGAACCAGCACTACCAGTTCCTCAAGGAAAACGTCCTGCTGGATGATATAGGGATTGTTACCGGCACAGACCAGATAGCCAAGCGAAAAAAGCTGTGGTTCAACAGCATAGTCTGCGCCACCCCTGAAATCACAAAAAACGATCTGGATCGCGGGATTGTGGATTCCGGTCAGTTCGCACTCGTGATATTTGACGAGGTCCACAGGGCCGTAGGGGACTATGCCTATTCTGGAATCGCAGGGCGCTTTGCAGGCTCTGTCAGGCTGATGGGGATGACTGCGACGCTGCCCAGCGAGAAGGAAAAGGCAACCGAGATCCTGACCACCCTGAGGGTTGCAAGTGTGGCGCAGCGCACCGAGGAGAGCGATGACGTGAAGCCGTACGTCCAGGAGACTACAACCCAGTGGATCCGCGTCAGGCTTCCTGACGAGCTCAAGGCAATCCAGGCGCTGGTAAAGAGCGCACTGGATGAGAGATACGCAACGCTGAAAAAAAACGGGATAGACCTGTCCCGTCAAAAGTCGCTGTCCGGGCTGCTTCGGACCCGGCAGTTCGTGCTCGCGCAGAACCGGCGCTCTGCCAAGCCGCTTTTTACCGCCATCCGGATTCATTATGCGCTCAACATCCTGGAGGCACACGGCATCACCCCCTTCTTGAAGTTCTGCGAGCGGGCCAGGCAAAAGAAGGGGGCCGGCGTAAGGGAGCTCTTTGAGACGGATCCGAGCTTCACACGCGCAGTCCAGCTGGCGCACTCGGCGCAGCAAAAGGGCATAGAGCACTCCAAAATCCCCAAGCTCCGCCAGATACTGCAGAATCTGGAGGGCAAGGCGCTTGTGTTTTCCAGCTACCGGGACTCTGTGGACGTAATCCACAAGAGTCTGACCCGGGACGGGATAAGCGCGGGAATCCTGATTGGAAAGGCAGGCGAGGCGGGCCTAAAGCAAAAGGCGCAGATTGAAACCGTGGAAAAGTTCCGGAACGGCCAGTACCGGGTGTTGATCGCAACAAGGGTGGGCGAGGAGGGGCTTGACATCTCGGAGGTCAACCTGGTGGTTTTTTATGACAACGTTCCAAGCTCCATCCGGTTCGTCCAGCGCAGGGGCAGGACAGGCCGCAAGGACAGCGGAAAGCTGGTTGTCCTGATTGCCGAGGACACGATTGATGAGACCTATTACTGGATCGGAAGGCGGAAGATAGAGTCCGCAAAGCACATGGGGGCCAAGATGACCCGGGTACTGGAGGAGAACCGGGAGCAGACGGGCCTTGATGACTTTGTCTAGCCGAACCTCTTGATTATGTGGTATCCGTATTCTGACTTTACCGGCTCAGAAACCTGACCGACCTGCAGCCTGAACGCCGCCTCCTCAAACGGCTTTACCATCTTGCCTCTTGCAAAGTACCCCAGGTTTCCGTCCCTTTTCGCGCTGCCCGGGTCAATCGAGAGTTGCCTTGCCAGCCTTCCGAACTTCTCCCCGCCCCTGATCCTCTCCAGTATGTCCAGGGCCTCCCCCTGTTTTTTTACCAGAATGTGAGAGCACTTGATTTTGTTCATGGCAGGTGGTTTCCCCCCGTCTGCTGTTGTTTTTAGCGTTTTGGATTGCCCGGCCGGGAGCCACCCTTGGATTCGCGGGGGGCCTGGTCCCCTTGCAGGCGTCCGACCTGGCACAGGCCTTTCAAGAGTCGGCCTGAACCGGGGTCTGCAGTCGACGGCCTGCGCCCCCCGTGTACCAGCGCCGCCTTGCATGCGCCCGGTTCGGTGCAGGCCGCCGCCGCAGCCCTGGCCTGTCCTCGGGGATTCTGACATGACCTGCTGCAATCACCGCATCCCATACCGGCAGCCACCTGTTCTTGAATGCTGACTGCCGCCGGTGGGAGTATATGATAATGAAATGCTTGAGAGCTTTTGCTCGTCAGCGTGGCTGGCTAGCCCGTGTGGGACTGGTCTTGCATGCGGGATGTCGCCGTTACCTGTAGCAGGCCTGCATCCATAGACGGATTCAGGAAGTCCGGCGCGCCTTTTACCGGATCTTTTGTATGCGGTTGCCTTCACTCAGGTAGCTGCGCGCAAGCTTGCCTGCGGCTGTGGTTTTTACACCTGGCCAGCAAGGGGCGTGGCCTCGCATGATTTTTTTTACTAGAATATCCTTGCCCTGATGTCGGGAATTTTTTTGTGGACGATATCCCTTATCCTCATTTCGTCCTCCGGGGTTGGCGTGCCCTCTGATTGCATGCTAAGAAACGAACTTCCCATTGCTAGCGCCATTCCCATAACAAAGCCGTAGACAAATTCTTTTGGATTCTCCACCCTCAGCTCCTCGTTGTGCTGCTCGATTTCCTGCAGCTGCATCGGTACGACTGACAACGCCGCATCCAGGGCCTTGTTGATCAGCGCCTCAATCTCGTCTTCACCCATGCTGATACTGGCATGTCTTATGTAATAAACATGCGACTAAGACTTTTAATCCGCTGCCTGGAAACCGTCTTGAATGCTTTCGTATTTTACCGTAGCGCAGGCAAACGAGGCGCTGCCTGACGTCATCAAAAAATTTGAGGCGGCTCTGGCAAAAAAGAGCCAGATATCGAGAATCGAGCAGCAGCTGCAGGTCAGCATGTCTGCTGGCGGCAGGCTTGAAGAGTATGTGGCGCTAAAACAGAGGCTGAACTCTGCCGTTACGCGGTTCTATCAATCCGTCGAGGATCTTGAGGGGACCGGGGTCGTTGTAAAGAGCATCGATCAGGGACTGCTGGATTTTCCCTCTCAACGGTTCAACGAGGAGGTGTGGCTGTGCTGGAAGTACGGCGAGACCGAAATCAAGTTCTGGCATGAAAAGGATTCTGGATTTGCGGGCAGAAAGCCACTGGAGATCAGCGACGATGCCTTGGTCTAGACACGGCTGCCCTGGATCCAATGACAAAATCTTTGTATGTGGTCACGTCCCCCCGTTGGCCAGGCGTGAAAATCATAACCATACATGCCAATTCGTGCCTGATTGGTAGGGGCAGGTGACCTCGTACAAATCTTTGTATGTGGCCACCTACCCCTATCAATCAGGCATGAATTGGCAAGTACAATTATGATTTTCGTGCCTAGCTAGCAAGGGGACGTGACCTCATACAAAAGGACCTGATGTTACACCTTTGTATGTGGCCACCTACCCCTCACAATAGGGTAAACATTACTGACTGTGCCTGATCCTTATACTA
>CAYGCI010000025.1:0-13996 GCA_964348355.1 uncultured Nitrosopumilaceae archaeon
ACGCTGCTGTTTCTGCCGATCCGTACTACGCGTCCCCCCCCCCTGCCTTGGTTCTGTTTTTGATTCCATGTTGGACATTGTTGTCACTCTGCCACGTATTAGGTTTTATGCGTAATCGACCCATCTGATCTAAAAATACAACACAAAAGATCATGATTGTATGAGGCCACGTCCCCTTGCTAGCTAGGCACGAAAATCATAGTTGTACATGCCAATTCATGCCTGATTGATAGGGATAGGTGACCACATACTCATTCTTTGATAGTTCATCTTGCCTTCTTTGACAAGCTCGTCATATTTTCTACAAATTTCTAGGTCTGCTTCTTCCCAGTCGGGCGTTGTGACAGCTGTGTTTGCCATATCATACACTTACGGAATTTACTTTAATACCTTTGAGATCTAAATCTATCTTGTTCCATAACCGTGCCTGAGCGCGTAAAAAACGGCTAGTTTTTTGGTACAACATCAGGTCCTTTTTAAGCCGCCTAGGGATCTAGAAAGTGTTTGCTTGCCAGTATAAATAGGGCCTGATGTTGTACCGTTTTTTGATGTGTGTGCCATAAACACCTGCACGGCATGAGGTCACCTCCCCTTAAATCAGGCACGAATTGCTTGTGACTGTGACTTTCATGCCTGGCCAGCAAGGGGCGTGACCTCGCACTCCACGGATCTCTTTTGTGGTTGTGCCTGCTGTGGGGTTGCCACCCGATTCACCAGAACCCCTGAAAACCATGCTACATCATCCGGATAGAGGTGTGCAAGAGTAGGAATTCAGAAAGACGTACAGACTGAGCCGGGCAGGCTGGACTCAGCCCGCATGCTGCCAGAGGGCACCTGCAGTCTGTCTTGGCTCGGCACTCCTTTTTGAGACGCAGCTGCTGGCAGTTCGGGTTTTAGGGGATAGCCGTTCTCGGTTTTTCCAGAACGCATCCCTGCATGCAGCTGCAAAAAGACCGGTGTTTTTCTTTAAATAGCCAGCTCCGTACTTTTGTGCATGGGGCTACGGGATATTACCTTAAAGGAGGAGTATCGCTCAGACAGGGACGACATTGTCACGGAGTTTTTTGTGCCATGCCTGAGCAACTGCATAGAGTATGACAGGTGCATAGAGTTCGTGTCGCTGAAGAGCCTGACCACACTGGCCCTGGGATTTGATAACTTCATCAGCCACAAGGCAAAGATGAGGATAGTGACGGGCCACAGATTCGGGGCATACGATCTGAACATGATATCAAGGCTGTACGAGGCAGAAAACCTGTTCAAGAACAGGAACATACGGGATGCCAAGATCAAGATGCTAAAGCAGGTCGTAGACAACCACCAGCTGGAGATGAAGATAGCGATTCCCAGCTCCGAGGATGTTGCAGGCTCGTTTACAGAAAAAATCGGGATATTCATCGATGGAAGCGATGATGCCGTCGCGTTTACAGGCACGTCAAATGAGACCTTTAGCACGTCAAGCAGGAACTTTGAGTCAATTGACGTGTTCACGTCGTGGAATGACAAGTCCAGGGTGGAGGTAAAAATCAAGGACTTTGAGGAGCTGTGGGAGAACAACACTAGATACCTGGAGGTGTTTGACTTTGAGGATGCAATAAGGCACAACTTGGTAAAGTACTCGTCGCGCTGGGCGCTGCAGGACTAGCCGGCCTTGGCCCTGAATCTGTTTTCCAGAAAGCTCATTCCGGATATCTTGTAGTATATTACCTCGCCGCGCCGCTCAATGACGGCAAGTATGGGCTCCTTTCCCATCTGGGTTATCTCGGAGATCTTTTTCTGGAGCAGGCCGATCTTTTCCTGCCTGCCCTCGCTTAGCGCAAACACTAGGTACCTTGCGCCCTTTTGGCCGAAATGCCCCCTCTCATAGACCCTGAAATCAGAGCCGAATCCGAACCCGTCCTTTACCACGTATCCCCTCGTCCTCAGATCCCTGTAAATCAGAAACCTGGTCAGTGTGTCCCGGTCGTTTTTTTGGTAGACCCGGATCAGGTGATCAAAGTCCAGGGTAGAGCTGCCCTTTTTGAGGGTCAGGCGGCCCACATGGAGGAGGTAGAGCGCCTCAAAGCTTGCCAGGACGAACCTGTTTTCTTCGGGCTCGCCGTATCCCCTGACCTCCAGCGCGTGGCGCATGTCCGGATCCTCAATGACTGCCGTCTCCTTGACGAGTTTTCCCTCCACCTGTGGTTCTTCGGATGACAAGATGTGTAACGGTGGACGATTTTCCATATAAGGCCTACACTGCCGTCTGGCTTGTCGCATGACCGTGTCTGAGCGCGTAAAAACAGCCGGTCTTTCGTGCCTAAAATCGGGGTCGTGCAGCAGACTGGCTGCGGCAGGGGGCAGGAATTTACCCCCTAGGCGACATCGCCGACCAGGATTTTGATCACCGTGCCCTCCACGCCGTATCTTCAGGAAGGGGCAAACGCTTGCGCGGCAGGGTGCTAACCGTTAAAATATGGGCCTCGGGACATTATGATAAAATGCACGGCGCAAACTATAGAAAGAGCAACGGACAGCCCTATGCACGAAAAAAATACATCAAGGGCAAGCCCCAGTCTAAGATCGCCAAGTACCACGGCGGAAAGAGGGGCGACTATGACTGCATCGTACAGCTGCTAATCAACGAGAAGATCCAGATCAGGCACATGGCCATAGAGTCATGCAGGCTGGCCGCAAACAAGCGCCTGGAAAAGACGACCGGCGAGGGCGGCTACTTTTCAAGACTGAGAATCTACCCGCATATCCTGCTGCGTGAGAACAAGATGATTGCAACCGCGGGCGCAGACAGGCTGCAGGAGGGGATGAGGAGGGCCTTTGGAAAGGCGGTGAGCCTAGCGGCAAGAGTCAGGATAAGGCAGTGCATCATGGAGATGGAGGTAAAAAAGGAGCACGTGGATGCCGCGTCAGAGGCGCTCAGGGCCGCGTGCGTCAAGCTGCCCGGAACTCCGTCAATCAAGGTTCTCCCAATCAACAAAGGCTAGAGCTCTCAGCTTGGCAATCCTAAAAAAATCCAAGTCTTGATCAGTAGGCTTTTAATAGACAGGGCCGGGATTAACGAGCGGGCAGTTGTAGTATAGTTTGGTTATTATTCGAGCTTGCCAAGTTCGTGACCCGGGTCCGAATCCCGGCAACTGCACCACTAGCCTTCAGGCTTGTTTGCCAGGCCCTTCCGGATAATCTCCAGGGCGTTTACTGCCTTGTCCGGCCTAGGCAGTTGAATCATGAACACGTTGTCCTGCCCAAACCTTGACTTTGGGGAGGACAGGGCCAGGATTGACGTCTTTGCAAGCAGCTCAAAAAAGTCCATGGACTCGTTTGCATTCACGAGGATCTTCTCGACAAAGCCGCCCCTTGAAAAGGTCAGAACCAGCTCGACGAAGACGTGTCCCAGGCCGTCCTGCATTATGTTCAGGTCGGTGTTGATTGAGAGGGCCCGTCCGGCCACCTTCTGCATGATGGCGTCGAACTTTTCCTCGCCAAACAGTATGCAGGGGGCGGGCCTGCCGTCAAAATCAAACGTGGTTATGCCGTCATGGGCCCTCTTCAGCATGGAATCCAGGTCGTCAGACATCCTTCTCCACCCTAGGGACGATTTTGTCGCTGGCCTTTACCAGGAACGGGGAGATAAACGCCGTGATTATGGAGATTATCCCAATCAGCGGGAAGAGGAATGCGCTGACGGCGCCTATGTCCACTCCGGCCTTTACGATTACGATTGAGAACTCCCCCCGGGGGGCGCCCAGGGTGAATGCGGCGCGCAGTGACTTGGAGCGTTTTTGCCTGAAGATCATATTGCCCAGCATGTTGCCGCCAAACTTCATGCCTGTCGCAACGGCAATCAGGCCGACTGCGACGTAGATATAGTCCTCAAGCTGGCCGATGTCCATCAGGGCCCCCACAGATACGAAGAATATTGCGACAAACATGTCCTTGATCGGGCTGGAGAGCAGCTTGGACACCTCGGCGGATCTTGATTCGGCGACCAAGACGCCTGCCAGAAACGCGCCGATGGCAACTGAGAGCCCGACCACGTTTGCCAAAAGCGCGTATCCAAAGCACAGTCCCAGCACGCCGAGCAGCAGGATCTCGCGGTTTTCGGCGGCGGCCACCTTGTCGATCAGCGGGGGGAAGACCCGGGTTCCAATCGTGAAGGTTCCGGCAATCAGGCCTGCCGCAACGAGCACCACCACTATGATACCCTCCACGGAGACGGAGCCGACCAGGGCAATCGACTGCAGTGATGAGATCAGGATTACCGCGATGACGTCCTCGACGATCAGGATTCCCAGCACCATGATCGACGACTCTTTTCGGATCTTTCCCATGTCCTCCAGGATTTTTACGATGATTGCGGTACTGGATATGGAGAGTGCCGCCGCGATGAACAGGGAATCCATAAAGTTCAGTCCAAACAGGCTTGCGGCATAAAAGACTACGCCCAAGGTGGAGAACAGCCCTATGGTTCCAACGCCCACCGCCACCTTGCCGATCGAGCGGATCTTGGCATATGGAAACTCGATTCCGATGACAAACAGCAGCAGGATCACGCCGATTTCTGCAAAAAGATTCAGCGCGGATATGTCAGACAGGATTCCGATTCCATCTATGCTGGAGGGGCCCCCCTCGGGCAGAAACCAGGACCAGAGTGGGGACAGGGGGCCGATCAGCATTCCTGCAAAAAGATAGCCGATGATGAGGGGCTGCCTGATCTTGAAAAACGCCAGGGTGACGATTGCGCCTATAATCATTATAATTGCCAGATCCGTGACAAACGTGGTGTGCGGCAGCTCCGGCTTTAGCTGCTCGACAATGGTGTTTACGCTTTGGTTCAGGGAGTTGTGAATTCCCGAGGAATCAATTTGTAAAGCTGTATCTGACACCTAATTGACTAGAAGATTTTGTTTTAAATGATTTGTCATTCCCGGGGGACTGCCGCCTGATCCGCCCAAATCCCCGAAAACCACCAGGATGCCATGCGATCCAGGCATGAGGGGGCGGAAATTCAAAAAAACGCGCATGCTGGACCGTGCAGGGGTCGGATTGCGCGGCAGTCCCCGCGCCCCAAGAGCCCCGGATCAAGCTCTTTATGCGCGATTGGCCCATTACAGGACTGCAGGGTGATGAAACGGTCATCTGAAGCTTGTGTGGAGACATGACCTGGGGTATCTGACTGCGGGTAATTTGACAATAACCCAGTTCTTATTAGTACGGTACCGTACGGTAATACATGATTCAGTGCGAATACTGCGCAAGAGGCTTCGTCGAGAGCTCAAACGGGCTTGTTGAAAAGACGTTTCACGAGATCCTGCACGAGCCAGAGGTTGTAAATCAATAACCACTTTCATCTCTTATTTTTGACCACTATTTTTTAATCCAAACACGGCAGTATACAAGTATGGTAGCAAGAAAGACCGCCGGGACGGCAAAAAAGACCACAAAAAAGACCGTAAAGACTACCAAGCCGGCAAAAAGGGAGCCCACGCCTGCGGCGGTGCTAAAAAAGGTGGCCGCGGTCTCAGACTCGACCAAGCAGCTGTCAAAGGAGATCAAGGCGGTGGGCAAGATATTTGCAGACAACCAGAAGGTACTCATATCAATGAAGGCGATGATGGACACCATCGCCACCTCCCTAGAGCAGATCCAGAGGCAGTCAAAACAGATCAGCATTTTGGAGGACGACAACCAGAAGCTGTTTGCAGGACTCAACCAGGTCAGAGGCCAGGCAGACATAGTCTCAAGGATAAACTCGCAGGCTGCAAAGATGGAAGGCGAGATTGCCAAGATTCAGAAATCGGCCCCAAAGACGGCGGAGCTCTCACAGCAGGTCAGCGACAGCGTCAACTCGATACGGAACAACTCGCAGATGATCATAAAGATTGCCCAGAGGATAGACGACGTCAGGGATCAGCTGCGGGAGGTCTCCGGAAGGACAGAGTCGCTGGCGGGGATAGGCGGCGAGATCGAGTCGCTGAAGAGGGACATAGAGTCCGGAATCAGCGCATCCGAGCTGAGGGAGGAGCTGGAAAAGATATCGCAAAAGGCAAACTCGACGGAGTTCCTCAAGGGGGAGCTGGTCGAGATCAACAAGACCATCAGGAGCATATCAGAAAAGGCAGAAAATATCGACAGCCTGGAAGGCGTGATCGACGGGCTGCGGCGGCAGTTTTCTGCCATCTCAGAAAAGGCGGCGCCGATGTCGTCGATACCTGCAGAACTTGACGCAATCAAGGCCAGGGTGGAGGCAATATCGCAAAACGCCGGGAAGATAGACGCAATCGAGGACGAGATAGGGTCGCTGGTCAAGAGGGCAGACTCCACGGCATTTGTCGGCCAGAGCGTAAGGTCAGTACAGGAGGACGTCAGCGCCCTGAGGCAGAGCCTGGCAGACAAGACGGATGTGATTGAGCAGCGGATCTCCTCCCTTGCAGGGGCAGTCAGGGGAGCAGGCGAGTCCATGTCAGGGGACGTCGTCGCGCTGCTAAAGCTGTCCGAGTTCCAGTCAAAGATAAGGATGAGTGCAGAGTCAAAATACGGCGGATCAGGTGACATTGAGGGCATGGCAGAGCAGACTCGTGATATTGCCAGGCTGTTTGAGGACATGCGCAGGGAGACGGACGGGGGCGTGGAGGTGCCCTCCGATGTCCAGCAGTGGGCAGTCTCGAAGATATTTGACTGTGCAGACAGGTGGGAGATCAGGTTCTCAGACGTGTTCGGCACACTCTGCAGCAAGATAGGCAGGGACAGTCTCAAGGAACTGATCCGGATCCAGCAGGTCAGGGACATTTACGGCATAAGGGCCGTAGACGAGATCAGGGCGGAGCTGGGAATCCCCTAGACCCCGTCGGCCTCGTATTTTGTCAGCTGATCCTTCTTTCGCTTGAGGATTGCAAAGATTCCGATTATCGCCGCAACCCAGACGGCGCTGAAGATTATGTTGGAGACACTGGCGTACATGTACGGGGTGGCATCCATTATGTTCTCCCGGATTTCAGATGCCTGGTTGTCTATGTTCAGCATCGCGGTGTGGTACGAGGAGCTGTCCGTGGGGACCGCTGCGATCTGCTCGGTATAGGCAATCATCGAGCCCAGCTCGTCCTGTATCCTTCCAAAGTCGGTATCGGCGGTGGGAAACAGCCATACGGGATTGCCCTCCGCAGGAAGGCTCGCCCTTGCGTCCCCGAGGTGCTGTATGATGCTGGCGGTATCGGCAGAGCCCACGACTGCGGCCATGTTCCCGCGCGCCAGATCCAGCGGGTACACCTCGGTGGAGTAGCCCTGCATGGCCATGTACGCGCCAATGCCGATGATTACGATGATGCCCACCATTGCAAGCTTGTATGAGATACCTGCCATTTTTTCTGCCCTAGTCTGGGGTAGGCCGCCTCGGGATTTATTTCTTTTAAACTTGGAGTGGGACAGGCTCAGGTACGCTATATACATGAATCCGACCGTCTGAATCCCTATAATCGGGGCAAAGAACGGGTTGTTTGAGAAGACGGCGATCAGTATCCCAAGCAGGCCGTATACGCCAAAAAAGACCTCGAGCAGGGTCGTCTTGGTGAATGGCAGGTTGTAGGCCTTGTTCTTCCAGTCGTCGTCGTTTTTGACTATGCCGTACTTGGGGGTTCGAAGGAACTCGTTTTTCTTGCCCAGGACCGCGTCAAAGACTGCAACGGTGTTGTTTACCGACATCCCGGCGTTGTAGACAAGCAGGGACGGGAGAACCTTTGACTTGGACTTCCACGAGGAGCTGTACATCCTTTGCATTATGAGCAGGTATGCGACCGGACCCATGGCAAGGTATGCGGCAATGGTCAGCGCAGGCAGGAAGCTGATCAGGTAGAGGTTGACGTCGGAGGCAAGCAGGATCGGAAGCGCGAGGAACTGGATCAGCATCAGCGGGTAGACGACATGGCGCGTCAGCTGGATGAACGCCTGGAACTTTGCCTCAAGGGCCACCTTGCGCTTGACGGCAATGTCTGCCAGGAGCTTGACGGCGCACTGGATTGAGCCCTTGGCCCACCTGAACTGCTGCCGCTTGGCGGCGTTCATCTGGACTGGAAGCTCCGCATCAACTACAATGTCAGGCAGGAAGAGGCACCTCCAGCCCCTCATCTGTGCGCGATAGCTCAGGTCAAGATCCTCGACCAGGGTTGCAGTGTGCCATCCCCCGGCGTCCTCTATGCACCGGCGCCGCCATATTCCCGCGGTTCCGTTGAAGTTCATGAACAGGTGGGAGTTGCTTTTTGCCTTTTGCTCTATCAGAAAGTGAAAGTCCAGGCTAAGGGCCTGCGCCTGTGTAATGGCAGAATAGTTCTCGTTGACATGGCCCCACCGGCACTGGACCAGGCCGATCCTCTCCCCGGCAAAGTGGGGGATGGCGCGCTGCAGGAACCACCTCGGGGGGATAAAGTCCGCATCAAAGATGGCCACAAAGTCGGTGTCGGTGGTCTTCATTGCGTGCTTTAGCGCGCCTGCCTTGTATCCGGCCCTCGTGCCGCGCCTGACGTGCTCTATTGCATATCCCTGCCTCCGGTAGTCGCCGATGGTCTTTTGCATCAGCTCGACGGTGTCGTCATCGGAGTCGTCTAGCACCATGATCCGCATCCTGTCCTTTGGATAGTCCATCGCGCAGACCGCGTCGACTAGCCGTGCGGCCACGTATTTTTCGTTGTATATTGGAAGATGGATTGTAATTGACGGCTTGTCAAGCTGCGTGGTGGGGTTTCTGTCGCTTTTCCTGGATGCCAGAAACGTAAGATAGTAAAAGTTGCAGGTATACAGCGTGATGAGCATGGCGCAGGCCAGAAAGACGCCTAAGACCAGGCTAGTGAACGGGTTCATGGTTATCCTTGCTAGTCAGGCGGCTTTTGGCTATAAATAGTTGAAAGCGGGCCGTCACTTTTGCTCAAAGATCTTGATTGCCTTTGGCGGACACACGCCCTCGCAGGCGAGGCAGAAGATGCAGTCAGGCTCCTTTGACATCAGCGGCTTTCTCTCGGATGCGGGATTTCCAGGGGTGTCAAACCACTCGTATACTGCAACAGGACACGCCTCGATGCAAGCGCCGTCTGCCACGCAGATGTCATAGTCAACTGAGACAAACTCCCCCCACACGCCCATGATTCCGTTGTTGGCCCCCTTTCTCCCCCAGGTCTTTATCGTGTGCCCGCCCTCTGCTGCAAACGGCGCAGACGGCTTCATCTTTGACTTGTACTCGACGTCAATGGGTCCGGGCTTGGCGCCGTCTGGAACCTCGACTACCTCATCGTCTGCCTCCTCGACGACCTCCTCCTCCTTTGCGCCAAGCTGTGGCTTTGCGTTAGGCACGATTTTTGCAAGGGGGGTCATCTCGTCCAGCCTGTTCAGTGCGGCAACCTCGGGAATCTTTTCGCTCTTGATCATGGACTCGATCATCTTGTCCTGCAGGATGGTGTTGCGGAGCAGCGTATCGATGATCATCTTTGCAAAGTGATCTGCCTTTTTTCTATAGTCCCTGACCCACTGGGGGTCGCCGAACTTTTCAATCGGGAAGATCTGGTATATTATATCTACAACCTCGCCGGTCACGACCTCGACGGTGACGCTGAGCTCTACCTCCTCGTATCCCCTTGCGTCCGGATCATCCATGTTTCGCTCGGTCCAGGTGTAGGTTGCAAACACCCTGTCGGCATAGGCGTCCATCTCAAAGGTCTTCTTCAGCCCTGTGACGATGGACTTTATTTCGTCCGGATCGACTAGCTCGATTGGCAGTCTGTACAATCCCAGCTTGTAGCCGTGCAGCGGGTACACCCCCCTCTTGGCAGTCGGGGACTCCATGGAGTATACTCGATCCCTGAGCAACAGCGACATTTGATTGTGGTATTCTGGGATTATTTAAAAATCTTATCTGCCTGTCCGGGGGCAGGCTATAACTCTTCACTCATCCTGCAGGTCTTGGCGATCGGAATGCCGGGGTCGCTGCAGACTGCGGGACTTGCGTGATCAGATCCGGGGGCTGGGATCCATGACCCTTCCCATGAGCAGGATCGTGCCGCTCTCCTCGTCATATATCATAAACACGAATGGTCGATCTGCGGTAAAGCGCGGTGGAGGCCCAGGATTCCCAGCAGATCTGCTCTTCTGCCATCAAAGGGCATCGGACATGACAAGGCCGATCAGATAGCGCTTTAGATCATACTCGGTTTTCACCTCAAACTTTGGCATCGACACGACCTCCTCCGTCCCTGTCATGCCCTGCCGCCATTCTTGTATCAGCTCTGCCAAAAGCATCTCCTGCAGATTACTCGCGCCGTCCCTCTCCGAGGGCAGCATGACCATCATCGAGAGCCGGTCTCCCTTGTAGGGCATCCTCAGCACCTGCACCCACGAACTGCCTGCAGTTGTGGTTTTCATGTCTTACCTGCAAGGGACGCAACTCCAATTCTAGGCAGGGGCTGTTCTGTTACCACGTGGCTGATCAAGTGTAAGCATTTTAAAGGAGTGATAAGGAGTGAGCACTAGCAATTTATCAGAAAAAGAAAAGTGGCTGCTTGCAGTAATATTTTCTTCAGACTATGTAGAGGGTAAAACAAGATTACAAAAATACTGTCTACTGTGTTCACGAGAAATCCTCAGACCCGATCTATTTTTCAACGATTGGATCCCTGGACATTATGGGGGTTTTAGCAAAGACGTTGCAGCTACCACAGAAATGTTGACAAAAAAAGAATACATAGAAAAATTCCATCGTACAAATGAATACGGCATTAAGGTCATGTGTTTTAAGATAACAAAAAAGTCTCAGGAGATAATTAAAGAATTAACAAATTCAGAGATGTTTGCAAAAATTAGCGCAATAACCAATCATTATTCTAGCTTGCGTGCAAAAGAATTACTAGCTGACGTGTATTAGACTTTATGCGTAATCGGTTCAGATCCGGGATTATTAGGAACAAATTCATCTCATTCAGGTAGATTACGCATAAAGTCTATTACAAATATCCAGAATTAGCTGAAAAAAGCCAGATTAAGGCAGAAGTAGGTCAGGGGCATACTGCAAATAACTCTTACTTGAATCCAGAATTTGAAATAGACTTTATGCGTAATTAACCTGAATGGAATGAATTTGTTCGTAATAATCCTGGATCTGAACCGATTACGCATAAAGTCTAATACCATTTGATACTACGAGCATTCCTAGTGTGGGAAATTCCATAAAACCATGCGAGTTTATATTGAATGATGGAGATGTAAGGCTAACACTGGCTAAATCAGTTGGCTTGAATGCTATCCCAGAGCACGATCCTAATTCTTTGGAAAAATTATCTGGAGTAATTTCTTCAAATATTAAAACGGAAGATTTTGATTCAACAGAGTTAGTAAAAGCAGTTAGAGGCTGCTAATTTGATTAAGAGACTCTATGCGTAATCGGTTCAGATCTAGGATTATTACGAACAAACTCATCTCATTCAGGTCGATTACGCAAAGTCTGCTGTCTTTACATCTTTCATTATCAGGTATTTCCTTTCGTCATGCAAATATAACCATGATGAATCTAGGTTCTGAAATTATCGATGTTTGGACATGAGTGTGGATCGTGTGGCAATTCGGGCTCGAAGCTGCTCCTGATTCCAGGCATGAATCTGTCTGATCGGGCTCTAGTACGTACGGTTGAAAATCGATCATTTTTTTATCGGAATGGGCACAATGTGCCAAAACACGATTCTGTTGCCTGGTGCGAATGCTACGGTCATGTATGCAGGCGGCGGGTACGCCTCGGAGGACAGGATATGGCTGTACAGTGGGTGGATTGCAGATGCGCTTGCCGTCAAAGCCGTACGCTGGTCATGGTTAGGGCGGATCGGCGACTCGCTAGTCGTCAGGACAGGTAAGCTCCCGCAGTTCGGCGTATTTTTTCTCCATTGCCTCGGCATGGACAACCACCTGATCTGTGGCAAAGCTGGACTTTGGGAAGAACCATCGGATTGCTACCAGGTGGCCGATCCCGTCCACGTCATGGATCATGCCCTTGTCGGCATCGACTGCAAGTCCCTGATCTACGGAGCGCTCACGGACCTCAAGGCCCCTTTTGGTCCTGTCCTCTAGCACCAGATCGGTGTCAGACTCCCTGACATAGTAAAAGCTGCCCTTTTTTAAGATTGGAAGATCCGGCGGCAATTTACCTTTCTACGGGATTGCCAATCATGTTGCCCCACTCGGTCCAAGAGCCGTCATAGTTGCGAACCCTAGGATATCCCAGGAGATACTTTAGGACGAACCAAGAATGGGACGATCTCTCACCGATTCTGCAGTAGCAGATGACGTCCTTGTCTGCGGTAACGCCTTTTGGCTCGTAGTTTTGTCTCAGCTCCTCGACGCCCTTGAATGTGCCGTCTGCATCGTTGACTGCGGTGGCCCAGGGAATGTTGTTGGCGCCCGGAATGTGTCCCCCCCTCTGCGCATGCTCGGTCGGATATTCGGGAGGGGCGGTGATCGATCCGGTGAATTCTGCAGGGGATCTCACATCCACCATTACGGTGTCGTCCTTTTCCAGCGCGCGTCTTGCATCGGCCAGGTATGCGCGAAGTCCCTCGTCAGGTGGCTGCGCCCTGTATTGTGAGGCCGGAATCTGCGGCTCCTCGATCGTATACTCCCTGCCTTCAAGCTCCCACTTTTTTCTCCCGCCGTTCATAATCCTGATGTTTTCATGCCCATAGTACTTGAAGACCCAGAAGACAAATGCGGCAAACCAGTTGTTAAAGTCCCCGTAAAGAACCACCTCGGTGTCTGGGGTAATCCCGTTTTTAGACATCAGTTTCTCAAACTGCCTTTTGCCTATGATGTCCCTGGTTACAGGGTCGTTGATGTCGCGCTTCCACCAGATCAGGCTTGCCCCCCTGATGTGGCCCTTGCGATACCCGTTCTCAGGATCATAGTCGACCTCCACCAGCCTTCTGTTGTCGCCGGGTGGATTCTGTGATATCCACTCGGTATCAACCAAGACCTCAGGATGCGCGTAGCTCATGCATGACAGACCTTCACTTCTATACTTAATTGTTTTTACCAGTATTCCAAAACGCATCCAGCTCATGGCGGTGCAGACACACAAATGTGGATCTGCAGGCAGTTTGCCTTGAACCGTAACAGGTCGGACTCTGGAAGTTCAGGCACGAGTTTTGCCATCAAAGAAGGCCGATCAAACAGAATTTGTGCCTAAAGTCAGAAACGGCTTCCAGAGTCCGACCTGTTACGGCAACAGTCTTTTTAGCGGCCTGCCTGTAGCTCTGCCATGATTAGACGCTTTGCCACAACAGGACTCTTTCTCGTTCTGGCAGCAGCGGCCTTTGCCGCAGCCGCACATGCGGAGGTACCGTCCCCGCTAAAGCAGCTTGCAGCCGGCGTTTCTCCAGAGGACATCCGGTGCAGCCACGACAGGATCCTTATGATGCGCGACGGCGGCTCCCCTGCATGCGTATATGCCGAGACTGCGCAGAGAACGGGCTGGCAGACCGTAGCTGCCGGTCATGTACCGGAACGGACTGGCCAGACTGCCGACGACTCCACTAACGAAAAATCAGAAACAAAGACGGTGACGCTTTACGGCCCGCCTCCGCGCGATGGCCATGCAGATACCGCGGAACCCCGGATGTTTACGCAGCCGTGGACCTCCCTCAGCTATCCGGAGTCGTTCGAGCTGGGACAGCCGTTTACCATGAACTACACGTGGTCGTTCCTCAAGACCTTCTCCGAGCTGCACGGCGACGAGTACCCGCCGGCAAACCTTGAGAGGTACCCGTGGGCATATGGCTGGAATCTGAACGACACGTGGGATGACGAGGACGGCAACACGTGGTGGCAGATAGCGACCGGACGCGATTATGATCAGGTTGTCATAGAGATCGCAACCGACAAGAGGGTGCATCTGCTGACGGATGGATACACGGATGGTTATTTTGGACAAGATCGATACCGGCCACACAGCCTTTTAGCTGATGGGTTTCTCATCCACCCATAT
>CAYGCI010000026.1:0-13390 GCA_964348355.1 uncultured Nitrosopumilaceae archaeon
TTGGATAGGCATGCTAGACGAGCAAAAGGTGATGGACGTGATCGGGACGGATCTGATCCCGTCATCCGTACTGTGCATAGGATACCCGGAGAGGCAAAAGTACCCCAAGCTCAGGCGAAACCTGAAGGATCTTGTCCATGTGAGATGAGCGGCGTGCCGCACGACCCCGGACTTTGGGCACGGGGGGCCGGCTGCTTTTGCACGTCCGAGCACGGTCGTGCGGCGCACTGCCATGATCAAAAAAGCCGTGTCGGATGGAACCCCCGGCACTGGATCAGGCCCGTCTGAGATCTGGCTTGTGGAATGCTTTGCCCAGCTGTGTAGTCTGGGTGTTTTTTGTCAAAGCCTGTCAGAGCCCGCATGATAAAGACGCCCCACTAGCCAAGGCGGCGGATCAGCCCTAGGTAAGCAGAAAGAACGCAGTTAGGATTCCGGAACGCGGAGAAGCGATCCGCAATTAAATTACGAATGGCAGGTTACAGTTGTCTTCTGCCGTGTCTCCCAGGTCGCGGCGGGCATCCGTACCCTCCGGTTGACCAGCCCGCACACGATCTTCGGAGCCGGTTTCTGTACCTGCAGCCCATTATCTTAAACATCTTGATCCTGCGTATGACGTTTTCCACGAATACGCGTATCTTTGAGTGTACTCTACTCCCTTTGCTCGTCGGTCAGCCTGCCGCCCGGACTCGATGGAAAGTACCACATCCGTACCTGCATCGACGTGCTGCGCACCCCGGTATCCGCGGTCCATAGTGCCGCAGCCTCTCGCCGTCCATGCCTCCGCTCCAGAACGTTGGATGCCTCATCTGGCATATGCTGATGCCATTCACGCACCCCGGCCAGAGCGGGGTCTTGTGCGCTATGTCGCCGCGTATGCCAATCGTATACTGGACCTTGGCCGTGTGCATGCCTGCCTTGCCCGAATAGTGCGACCTTTCCATGTCCCTTCGCCTGGGCCTGCCTATCTGCTGCTCGGAGGCGTCAGTCATGTATTCCATCCCGGGGAACAGCTCCTCGACTGATGAGATACTCCCGGCTCCCTCGTAGATCTTCTCTGGGATAGGCAGGCACTGCTTTGGCAGGGGCTCCGTCAGGCCAATGGAGCGCGAGACCGAGGCCTGTCCCACGCCGAACACGGCGCCCGCCACGTCCTGGGAGACGTGCGTCTTGTAGAACAGGACCGGCAGTATGCGGTGCCTCAGATCCAGGGCAAAGGGCCTGCGCCGATATCGCGCACGCGGCCGGGCCTTGAGCCTTTTTCGAGGGGGCTTCTTTTGCACCCCGGTGCACAGCTGGTTAAACTAGGCCCCGGTCATTCCCGTAAACATCCGGAACTTTCGTGGGTTTTTTGTCAGTTTGTCGATCAAACACATGGCTTGTATCCGGTTTTGCCGGTATTTTGATCCGTCAGGTACGGATTTGTGCACAGGTGGGTCAAAACCTGACAGTTAAGAATCGCTCAAGGGGGCAAGCTCTTGCACCCGGCCAGTCCATTGAAAAATATTAAAAATCCCCGCATTGCTGTATAAGCATGGTGATTTGCGCAGACTGTGAGAATCGACGGCACTACGAGTGCATCGACTGCAAAAACGATCACAAGACGTACCTCTGCAGCTGCGACTGCCATGACGAGGGAACCCTTCCCCACGGCGAGCAGGCGCACAACTAGCTTTCCGGCGGATCCCCCGCTGGAAGACCGGTGCCAAAAAAATCATTCTGTGATCCCAGTCTTCCAAGGCGCCCGCAAAACTGTTAATCCAGAAGCGGTTCGGGCCAGGCTGCCTGCAGATCCGTATATGGCCGTCCGCACCGCCATAACCCTGACACGTCTGGGAATGCTGCTCTTGGCATGGCGGTGGTACGCTTGACTGAAACCCAATGGGATCCGGGCTAGACTCCCGAATAACCAAGCCCACAACCGCGATCTTCCTGGCATGTTTTTGCAGCGATAAAACTGCGGCCAAATCCACCCGGGCCTCCGTGAGCCACACCTTGGGGGGGGGGCTGGATCCCGCAAAACATGAAGATTCATAAGTAAAAAAAAATTGCCAAAGGGCGGCTTATGGCTGTATCTGTGAAGAACTTTGGCAGCTTGGAATACGTCCTTGATCGGTATTCCAAGTCATGGTGCTGGAAGATCACCGGAAGCCGGGCCATGGGAATGGTCTCCAAGCTGATCCCGGAGTCCTGGTACGGCGAGGGATCCGACATCGTGATCGTCCCCGACACCCCCGAGAACGTCGAGCACATACAGTGGATCAACGCAAGGTACCCGCTTGAAATCCTGTCAAAGTCTGTCTGGCAGCGCAAGGTCATCAAGACCATAAGGCCCAAGAAGAGGATCCCCAAGATCCAAAAGCTCATCCGCGCAAAGGCCGGGGATCAGTTCAGGGGCAAGCTGCTCAACTTCCAAAAGGAGGGCTTGGACTTTTTCATAAAGTCATCTGGAAACGCGCTTCTGGCCGACGAGATGGGCCTGGGAAAGACCGTCCAGACCCTGGCATACCTGGGAACCGAGAGGCAGACCTTCCCCGCCCTGATAGCTTCCCCCCTGGTGACCCTGAACAACTGGCAGCGCGAGATTGAAAAGTTCCTCAAAAAGAAGAGCAGGAACGGCAAAATCAACCCCTCCAAGGCCCCCACATCTGTCATAATCCGGACCGGCAAGTCCTCGGAGCTGCCCGAGGTGGACTTTTACATCATCAACTACGAGCTGTTGCACAAGAGGATAGACGACCTCTCAAGGCTGGGACTCCGGACGATCGTGTGCGACGAGGTGCACAACCTCCGCTCAAAGACCACGAAAAAGTACCATGCGATAAAGAGGTTGGCGGCCCTGGACTCCGTAAAGTACCGCGTCGGGCTCTCCGGCACGCCAATCTACAACCGGGGTTCTGAAATCTGGCCGATAGTCGACATCCTGAGGCCCGGACTGCTTGGAAACTTCAAGGAGTTCTGCGAGTACTTTTGCTACGTAAACGAGAAGGGCAAGGCAATCGTGCTGGAGAACAAGCGTGAGTCCCTGCGCCACGAGCTGCAAAAGCACGTGATGCTGCGAAGAAAAAAATCCGACGTGCTAAAGGAGCTCAAGGACAAGGTCCGGTACAAGGAGGTCATAGACGCCGACACCGACTATTACTTTACGGAGCTGGACAAGATCTGGAGGCGGCTGGAGGAGGAGCAGAGACATGCCGAAAGCGCCTTTGACAAGTCCGTCTCGTACCAGCGCGCGATCCAAAACGAGCGGCAGGTGGCCGGAGTCGCCAAGCTCCCCCACGTGATCAACTTCGTAAAGAACATAATGGAAATCGAGGAGAGCGTCGTGGTCTTTTGCCACCACCGCTCCATCCACACGCTGCTCCATGAAAGCCTCGGGGAGTTCTCCCCCGTCTCCGTCATCGGGGGCCAGAGCGACAAGGAGAGACAGAGAAACATCGACATGTTCCAGGCCGGCCAGTCAAAGCTGATGATTGCGGGCCTTCGCGCAGGAAACGTCGGAATCAATCTTACCCGGGCGCGCTATGTCATATTTGCCGAGCTGGACTGGAGTCCTGCAATACACCGGCAGGCCGAAGACAGGCTTCACAGGATCGGGCAGGAGAACACCGTGTTTGCATACTATCTGATCGGCAACGGAACCATGGACGATCACGTCGCAAACGTCCTCGTCGACAAGAGCTACGAGATTGACGCCATAATGGATGAAAGGGTCGAGTCCTTTGAAAACAAGGAAAAGGCCAGGCTCATCCTGGCGCAGATCCACGACAAGATCAGAAGCAAGTAGGTCATGCGCCCAGCTTGGCCCGGATCTCCGAAATCTTTTGCAGTACATCCGCTTTGAGATCCTCGTCCAGGCCTGAGTTTTTTATGGTGTCTGACACCTCACCCAGCAGCCCGAGGATCTCTGGGCTGCCAGGCCTTTCCGGATCGGTGCCGCCGTGCCCGCACGCCTCCGCGCCGGCCCTGTCAAGCGCCTCCCTCCCCTCCGGGGTGATCTCAAACACCTGCCCTATGCCCTGCCCCGTCCTCAGCGCCGACATCAGCACAAGCCGGTTCCTCCTCAGGCCCTCGATCTCCTGCCCTATGCCATTGCCGTCCTGGCAAAGATACTCTGCAATCCTGTCGGCGCCCAGCGGGCTGATCTCCAGGATTCGAAGAATCCTCACACGTACCGGCATCCCGTCATCCCATAGAACCTGCCTTGCCGAGTCCGTCACCTGAAATGACCTGTCCCCGTTGAGCCTGAGCATGCCCCTTCCGATCATTGATGCCAGCACGTCCAGCACCCTTCCGGTTCCCGCACTGCCTACCCCAGAGTCCTCCAGCATGCGCTCGTCAACCCGGCCACGGTTTCCCATGCCCAAGGCCAGAATCCTCACCTCGAGCAGGCCCACCCCATCCATGACGACTCCAGCCGCCCTGAGTATATACAGTGTTGCCATCTTGCGGCACCGCCCGCAATTTGGAGCAATGCTTTTAACCAAAAATCGGGGTCGATCCACAATGAGAATGACTTTCAAGTATGTGGGATTGCTTGCGGTTCTACCCTTGCTGGCAGTGGCCCTGGCAGACCAGTCCGTAACGGATGCCGACGCCCTAAAGTCCAAGGGGGTGGGCGCGAGCGCGTTTGGCAAGTCCACCGCAGACATTGTCTGCGGTGACAGGCTTTGCTCGGAGTATCCGGGCGGAAGGGACGCGTTTGAGGAGCGCCTGAGCACGGTCTCCTCCGCGGGATCCGTCCCGGGGGCGCCCGGCGAGTCCATGGCCGGCGACGGACACGGGCAAGGGCAGGCCGGCGAGGGCGGCCTGGACTCCGTGCTCCGGCTCTCGAGGGCCAGCGTTCCTGCAACGATTCCAATGCATATGGGATACTATGACGACCAACCTGTATACTACATCATCACGGATGCAAGTGATCCGGCACATGCCGACGTAATCACAGAGCAGCAGGGATGGCAGGTGGAGCTTGCGCCCGTCTTGGAGACTGCCCCTGACTCGGCACTGTCCAGGACGTACTTCTTTACCAACGGGGTGCCCGGAGACGGGATTCACGGGTTCCAGAACCAGGTCCTGACGAGCATTCCCGGACAGGAAAGATACAGCGCACTGACCTCCCATGTCCATGTGGCCTGGGTTGATCAGGACAATGTCCGCGAGCTGACATCCGAGTCTGCCATAATGGACGCGGCACAAAACGGCGAGGTGGAGCTGCTGGATCTGTCCGCCGTGGTCAACATGCCGCAGATTGTCTGGCCCGGCGGACAGATGATGGTGGCTGACAAGGTTCTGCAAGACGACACCCCGTACGGTGGGGGCCAGGTCTTGGACATCGATATGGAAGAGATGGAGGTGACCTTCATCGCACACAGGGGATGGGGGCCTGACGGCAGGACCATCTACTATATCGTGACCGATGCCACCCCTAGCGGCCCGGCAGACATGATGGGCGTCGTGAGCACCCCATCGTCTGCCGGTCTGATAAACAGCGGCGCCGCCGTAAACCTGTTCCAGTTCCGCAACGGGATTGGCGGCTCGGGCCCGCTGGGATTCCAGCCTGGAATCGCAGCAGGCGCCCCGGGTGATGCCAACTACAGCCCGATGTGGAGGATATTCCTAGTCGGCTGGGAGAATCCCGAGGATGCAGCAGTCATGGAGACCATCGGGGACATCAACGCCTACAGGGACGCCGGACTGGTAAGTGTCGGCATAGCAAGACCCATGGACAGTGATCACATCGTAAACTGCCCGTTCATTGATCCCTTCCAATAGTGGGGGGATCCTCCTTTTCTTTCTACAGGTTAAAATAAAGCGGCATGCATACCACCCGTGAACATGGACTTTATGCTGGAGGAGGAGCTGATCGATCTCTTCACGTTCTGCCTGCAAAGCCCCGACTCGCCTGAGACCGCACAAAAAAAATCCAGGATAGCCGAGATCGGCAGGGAGCTGCACGCCGACGGCGGCGTTGATGCGATGGAGAACTTTTTCTTTGCAGTGAGGAACCGGATAATCGGCGAGATCGAAAAGGATCCAGAGCCGCTGCGCGGGCTGTGGAACGGCATCGATCCCGGGTGGACAGCCAAGTGAAGTGTAAATGAGATTTGTTGTTTTTGTTTTGTCATTGAGGCGTCGTGCCTCCTGGCCGGCTTCTGTTTTTACTCGATTTCTTGACACACCTCGCTTAGCTGGTGGGGCCACTGACTCTAAAAAAGGGGTGATTATTCAGGCTTGCCTATCCTGAATATGGTCGTGCTGCATGTCGGGCAGGTGCCCCTCATTGCAGGCTTTCCGTTTTTGAGGGTCGTGGGTTTTACCCCCTTGATCTCCCTCTTGTCTCGGCATTTCACGCAATATCCGATCACCATATGGTTTTAGGCACCCAAGCCGTATTAGCGAGAGTCGGTAAACATTTTTTCACCATATGGCAAACTGCCGATCAAGTTTTGTCTGTCTTGGAGCCGGGCTACCTGCGGGGTCAGCTTACGGTGATCCCGATTGTCTTTGCCGCCGATAGCGGAAGCTGCCTCTTCAGGCTGTCCCATACGAATATCTCCACCGTAAACTCCCCGCTTTTCTGGGGAATCCAGGATAGCGATGCGCTAAGCGACTGGAACTCGTTGAGGCTACCTGTAAACCAGCTTAGCGACACCACCCCACGGCTGGCGTCTTTGATCTGCACGATATAGAAGAACTCCTGTGTGCTGCCCTGGGTGTTCCTCAGATCAGACATTATCAGGACTTTTTGGTTGATGTTGACATTGTTCCCACTCAGGTTGCCTCTGGCGTCGACCAGCCTGGAGTTCTCCACCAGCGTCTTTTCCCACACCTCGATTGCCACGGCTGACGGCATGTGCGCCATGAGCAGTGACGCCATGGCCAAAAACAGCAGCTTTTTTAACACGCTTTGAAGAAAGCTCTCTTTCCAATAAAGGGTTTGTGCAAGTCCCCTTACCTGCGGCATTCCGGATCCCGGGCCGCACTGCCCTGCCTGGCGATGATCTTTCCCGGGTTGAGGACGCCCTTTGGATCAAAGGCCGCCTTTAGCTCCCTGAATACGCCATAGTTTCTCTCCCCGTACTGCCTCCTGACAAACCCTGATCTTGCAATGCCGTCCCCGTGCTCTGCGGTGATGGTCCCGCCCAGCCTGATGACCTCGTCAAAGAACGCCGCCGCGGCGCCACTTGGGATCCCCCTTGAGCGCCTCCCGGCGATCAGCCTGACGTGCAGGTTCCCGTTGCCTGCGTGGCCGTAGACGACCGTCCTTGTCTTGAACCTCCCGTTTACCGAGTCAATTGCGTCAAATATCTTCCTGAGGTTTTTGATCGGCACGGCCGAGTCCTCGATGATGTGCGGGGCCAGGCAGTCCTCCCCGGCTGCCCTCATACTGTAGGCCAGCGCCGAGTTCCTGTGACCCCACCACCTCTGGATCTCTGCCTCATCGGATGTTGAAAACACCACCCTTCCCCCGGCCAGCTCCCTGACCTGCGTGGCCTTTGAGGCGACATCGTCGTCGACCTCTATGAACAGCGCCGCAGCCGTGTCCTCTGGGAACCGGTATGCAATGTTGCCGATCGTACTGCCGTCCAGGAACTCAAGTGCCGACGGGTTCAGCCTCGTGATCCTGTTCACATCGTCATGGATGTCCCTGACGTTTTTGTATGCGGCGACCAGGAGCGACCTTTCCTTTGGGATGCTCCGAATCCTGAGCTCCGCCGACGTCACTATGCCCAGGGTCCCCTCCGATCCTGCGATGACCCTGTGGGAGTCTGCCATTTCATGCACCGCATCGAGCCTGTACCCGCACGAGTTCTTGGATAGCCTTGGAAACCGCGCGCGCTCGATTTTTCTGGACAGTGAAAAAACCTCCCTTGACCTCACCGCGTCATCCGGTAGCGTGACTCTGTTCCCCCTCCCGTCTATTATCGTGACCCTCAGGATGTTGTCGATTATGCTCCCGTACTTTAGCGCGTGGCTCCCGCTTGCGTTGGTCCCTACCATCCCGCCCAGGCTGCAGTATCTCCCGACCGAGGGATCCGGCGAGAGAAACTTTCCGACCCCGGCCAGCCTTTCGTCCAGGACCCCCTTGATCACCCCGGGCTGGACGGTAACCGAGTCCCCCCCGATCCGCATCCGGTCCATTCTCCTAAAGTCCAGCACTATGTGCTCCCCTAGCGCGCCTCCGACTAGCCCCGTGCCTGCGCCCCTCGGCGTGACCGTCATGTCGTTTTTTCCTGCGAACCTGACAACCTTTGCTATGTCCCCCTCGCTTTCCGGAAAGACGACGACCTGCGGCCTTATTCTGTAATGGCTGGCATCGACCGAGTAGAACTCCCTTACCAGCGAATCGTCACTTGCCTCGCAGCAAAGCAGCCTTTCCAGCCTTGCCTTTGGACTGGCCGCCATCTCATATGCTGATTCTGTAATAGTCCCATCTCTCGGGATCAAACAGCGTCACAAACTCCACGTCCTCATTTGCCTCAATCCTCCTCCTGATGACGTCCCGCAGCGCAAAGCTTGTGAGGTACTTGAACTTCATCGAGTGGGACTGCATGACAAACATGTGCCTCATCTCGCTGCCGCCCCTCATCCCCCAGTACCCCATCTTCAGCGCAAGCGGCTCCAGAAATACGGTGTTGTTGAGGCCATAGTTCTCGTCCCTTATCTCGGGGCGCAGCTCGTACGATTCCAGGGGGCCGCCCTTGGCGAACCCTATGATCTCCTTGCTAGGGCCGTCCAGCCTCAGCGTGTTCAGGATGAACTTCGGATCCCTTATGGACTCTTCGAACTTTTCTCTTGTAAACTGCAGCGGCCTTGGAAGCTCCTCGTAGATTGCCAGGAGGGACCTTATGAAGCCCGGGTCGTTTCTGGTGTTCATCTTTTCAATCGTCGGAACCAGCTTCAGGTGCTCAAAGATATAGTCTGCCTGGATCCTGATCTCCTGCTGGCGCAGGTTCATAAACGACTGCACCGTGTTGAAGAAGTTCCTCCTCATGCTTTTGGGAAGCGCCTTTAGGACGTACTGCGACATCTCCGCCTCCGTTGTCAGCAGATCCTCAAAGTACGCAACCGACCTGCGAACGATGACTGCCGGGTGCCACGCCGACGCGTGCGCGTTCATCTTTGCCATCTCCATCGACTTTGCAAAGTCCCCCAGTGCATATCCGCAGATCCTGTCTATTATGGACAGGAACCACCCAAGCCTCATGATCTTCGTCTGCCTTTCCGGGTCGTGCCTTGTGGCAGGCGACCGGTTGAAGCACTCGGTCATCAGCGCCTGCGCATCCTCCATTGTCTTTCCCCTCCAGGGATACGTTGTGCGTAGAATCAGGACCTTGACTATGTCGATGTCGATGTCCGCCGCATCCAGCAGCTGCCTTAGGTTCCTGTCCATCGCTATGAAGTTAATCACGCTTTCCTCGTGCGGCTTGTCTACGCTTTTCTGGGGATCAAAGTCATGAAACAGCGCCGATACAAAAAGATACTTTAGCTCCTCAAGGCTCAGCTCCCCCCCTTCAAGATAGTGCTTTCCGACTAGCAGCGTGCCGTATGTCACCTCCAGCTCGTGGTTGATGTTGTGGTACCCGTAATAGTCCGAGCCCAGCCCTTGGGACTCGAACAGCTCGATCGTATAGTCGAGCATCTTGGTGTAGCACTCATCCCCGAGTCCTGACGACTCTGCCAGCTCCTTGATCTGGTTGCGCATTGTGTGCGGGGTTGCAAACTGCTGCATCAGTTGATCGGATCGGGTACTGTTTTTTAAAGATGCAGAGATTTTGCTTTATAAAGCGCCCGGGGTGACACACTGTCATGGTTCCTGACGGGTCCCTTGTCGAAAAAATAGCCGGCTCGAGGCCGTCCTGGTCCGTGCTGGTCCAAAAAAGGGAGTTTGTCCCCGACTCTGTAGAGATTGCCAAGTCTGCAATCCCGGTAAAAAAGCCGGACACCAGGGGCGGCGTCTATTTTTCCGAAACCGAGGCGTACAAGGTAAAGTGCCTCATCTCCGAGCCCGCCGTCACCTCACTGCTCACCCCCACGATGCTCGGCCCCAGTGCGGAGTTTACCCCCATCGAGATCACCGCGACCCTGGACGGCGCCCGGTACCTGATAAGGGCCAACCTCACAGGATATGTGCAGACAAGGGCCGGCACGCAGCTGAACCTGGTGGTAGTGGACGTGTCTAGCTAGCAAGGTACCTGTCGTACTCGTCCCTCTGCTCGGGATCCGAGAGCACCTCGTATGCCTGGTTGATCCTTGCCATCTTCTGCCTTGCATCTGCCCTGGAGCTGCGATCCGGGTGGCTCTGTTTTGCCAGTCTCCTGTACTGCGTCTTGATTTGCTCCTGTGTGGCGTCCCTTTGCAGTCCCATTATCGAGTAGAGGTCCGGGATGCCCCCGTCCCTTGACATCCTTCGGAACCCTCCCTCAGGCCTCCTCGTCCTGGATCCCACGTCCTCATAGTCGTCGCTCCAGTCCGAGTGGTACTTTTCATACCCCCTGTCCTCCTTTGAGCCCAGCTCCTGACTGTCATAGTCCGTCTTTTTCCGCAGAATCATGTCCCTTGCCAGGTATACGAATACTGCCGCTACCGCCGCGGCAAACCCTGCAAAAATCACCATCTGATCCTCGCGTGCCACTGCGGGATCCTCCTGGGCGTGTGCAGCCCCTGCAAGTCCCATGAGAAAAACCAGGAAAACGATCTTCATGCCCTATGTTAGCCTAAAGTCCTCTTTTACCGTGCTTAGGACCAGGTGCGTGATCGTGTTCTCAACGTTTGGTATTCCGGACAGCCCCTTTACAAACTGGCTAAGCTCTGACCTCCCCCTGAACTTTGCAATTACCAGCGTATCCGTGCTGCCGGTGACATCGTATACACCGCACACGTTCTCGATTCCTGACAGCCTGTCCTCGACCTCGAGAATCTTGTCCTTTCTTGCTATGATTTCAATGATTGCGGTGAGGCTGTATCCCAGCTTTTCGTGATCAATTCGGGCGGTGTATCCGGTGATGATCCCTGCCTTTTCCAGTTTTTTAATCCTGGAGAGCACCGTCACGGTGGACAGTCCCAGCTTCAGGGCAAGCTGTCTTGCCGACAGCCTAGAGTCCACCACTAGGTTGTTCAGGATCTTCTCGTCAGTCTTGTCCATATGTCGTATAATACGGGTAAAAATGCATTTAAGTTTTAGGCTGAATTATGTATGTATGTTTGGCCATGGATATTTGCAGGCTAAAACGTGCTGCCAGCTTTATCTATGGCAGCCTTGCCTGAGAAACCATGGACGACATTGAGGATCTGGTTAAAAAGGGGGGCAGGATGATGGACGAGTCCAAGTTTGAGCTGGCACTGGGCTTTTATGAGCAGGCACTGCTCCTTGATCAGGGCAATCCCGACTTGTGGAACAACAAGGGGGTTGCCCTGCGCAGCATGGGGCGGTACGAGGAGGCCATGGAATGCTTTAACAGGTCGCTGGAGATCGAGCCCAGGGACAGGCACGCGTCCTAGACTGCCGCCGGCCCTCTGTCAAAATATATTATTGAGCGGACGGTATCCGTAACGGCGTGGCAGCAAAATCTGAACGACTGATGTCTCAGGCCTGTGAGTTGTGCGAGGAAGGCCGCTTTGAGGAGGCAATAGCATGCTATGATCAGATTCTAAAAACTGATCCCAAAAACATATCTGCCCTGATTGACAAGGGCGCCACGCTTCAAAATACCGGGAGGGTCAAAAGATCAATTCAGGCCTATGACCTCGCACTGTCCATCGATCCCGCCAACACCGACGCGCTGCTCAACAAGGGCTCTGCGCTTCACACCATGGGACACTTTGAGGATGCCATATCCTGCTATGATCAAGTCATAAAAAGTGACAAAAAGTGCGCCGTGGCCTTTGCGTACAAGGGGCTGTCTCTGGGAGAGCAGGGCAGGCTTCATGATGCTGTTGTCTTTTTTAAAAAGGCGCTGGCAATTGACCGGGACTATGACCTGGCCGGCATCAGCAAGGATCTCGCAGAAGGCATGCTTGGCTCTGGGGATGACTAGAACACGGCAACGTCGCCCGGCGTCGGCTCCCTTTTTGCACTTGGCTCATGACGCACAAGATCCGCGTGTTCTGACTCTTGGTGCTCCCTTAGCTCCCCAATGCCGTCGAACCCCTCGTGACAAATGTAGCACTTGAGCCTGTCCTCGTCTACTAGCGGCAGCACCATGACATACTGCAGGACTGCCTCTATTTTAAGATCCGGCCGATGGTAGTTTGTTGCATAACTCTGCCTAAAATCTGAAACCTGGCCGAAAATCATCATAATGATCAACGAATCCTGGCCGAAAAAGTAATGGATCATGAGGATGTCTTGTATGGTACTTGACACACACGGACAATAAAGTACGTAGAGAGGGAGCCGGCCTGGTCGTCAAGCACGACCCCGGCTGGGAGAAGGATCTCCGGGATGCCAACCGCCACAAGGAGGGCGGCCCGTTCCTGTACGCGGAAGGCATGATAATTGCCGCGGCCGCCCTCAGGACCGCATTCATGATACCGTACAGGCTGGCTGTCAGGCATGTTAGGGGAAATGTCAAGGGGTATGGACTCGCCGTGCTACACCACGATATTCAGGAGGATGCAGAAGCTTGACGTCGACATTGCAGGGAACATAATTACCGTGCGCGACAGGTCCAACAACCTGGTCATGATAGCAAGACGCCACGGGCCCAGGCAGCACAACCGGGGCGAGTGGATACGCAAGAAATGGAAGGTATGTGGTCACGTCCCCTTGCTAGCTAGGCACGAGGATCACAACCATTCATGCTAATTCGTGCCTGATTGATAGAGATAGGTGACCACATACAATGGAAGGTATGGCGCGGATTCGTCAAGATGCACCTGATGGTAGATGCGGACAAAGCAGGTACTGGCAGTGTCCGTCACAAGCGAGGCAGTCGGCGACAGCACGGAGCTGCCTGCGCTGCCTGGGGAGGCGGCCAGGAGCATCAAGAAGGAAGAGGAGCAGGACCGCACCGACAGCGCGGATGCAGTCAAGATCCCCAACATGCTTGCAGACGGGACATCGCCGCTGGCTGTACTCGGCACCGGCGCGAATCCAGATACACCGGGAAAGATCCTGCTTGCAGACGGCGCATACGGCTCAAGGAAAAACGTAGCCGAGTGTCACAAACGCGGCATAAAACCGCTCATACGGCTTTTGACAAGTTGCAATGCAAAGGGTAACAGGTTAGCCCATGCCTAGAGTTGGAGTTGTGTTCCTTTCCGGTCAGGCATGAAAATCACAACTGCAGGCAGATTCGTGCCTGATTGCTGCCTAGGCAGGGGCTAGCCTGTTACTGCAAAGGGCAAGGGCACCGGCGACAAGTGGGGCCGGCTGGTGCGATGGCAGCTC
>CAYGCI010000027.1:0-12609 GCA_964348355.1 uncultured Nitrosopumilaceae archaeon
CGATCTCGCTCTGCTGCGCGTACGCACCCTCCGGCAGGGCCCCGGCAGCAGCAAGGCCCAAGACGGCGGCCGCAACAAACGCCAAATACAGGACGTTGATCCGTGCCGGTGCACGGGTGGACGGATGCTGCAGTATAGCAGTTATTGGATGCCACCTCCTCGGGACTTTTGGGTGCTATTCCCTCCTCCCATGCAGCCGGGCTTGCCGTCATATACAAGCCGTCTGCTACAGGACATGCTGGTGGAGATCCGTCGCGTACCGGCCCTCATGACGCCAAGATACGAACTAGATGCCAATACGCCATCACAGCCGCCCGGACGAAAAAGTCCTCTTGTCCCTACAGCGGGGCTTGGTTGACCACACCCTCCAACACTGCCACCACCCCCCCCCCAATGATTATTGGGGTGTGGGCAGGAAAAAGTCATGGCATGCAAATCTAGGTCAGGCAGATCAACTTCCCCTCCAATTTCTCCCCCAACAAGGATTACCGGGGCATCGACAGAGGAACACATCATTATGCCTCACAGCAGCGTGTAAAACGTTCATTCTGATATCATGATTAAATTGTAAGTGGTTATTAAATGTGCACAAAGTGGGTTCTGTGCAGTCTTCGACACCTGAAATGGGGGCTGTCGCCTAATTCCACCTACCTGACTCAACCTGCGCGTTTTTCTGAATTTCCGCCATTTTTGCACGCCTGATCCACATAGCGTCCCAACGGTTTTCGGGAATTCTGGCGAATTAGGCGAGACATCTATGTTAAAAACACTCGTCGTAGAAACGACGATGTTCCTAGTTTCTTCTGATCCATGCCTGCCTGATCGTGGCCCGTTTTAGCCAACTCGGGTTGCACGATGCAGTCGCGCCTGCCTTGTCCCAGTGCGGTCATGTCATATCCTCCCAGATCAATGGGTGGTGGGGCAGGAGGCGAGTCACCGCAGGTGGTTTCCTTCCCCCTGGTCTTGACGAATCAGAGGCTGCAGTCATCCATCAGTACAAGGCACAGGAACACCACAGCTCGGATATCCCCATCCAGCAGCTAGTGCGCAAAGCACATGCATGACGAGGGGCTGATCCATCACCATGACTACGGCGGGGGTGTTTTTATCATGTGTTCAGCAGACTGTAAAAACCGATCATTTTTTTATCGAGATATGCACGATGTGGAAGAATTATGAACAGGTCTTTGGTATGAACACTACGGGCGGGCGGCGGACAGGATATGCTCGGCACCATGGTGACTGGCACCGCCCGGAGTACGTAACGAGCGTGATCATGCTTGTCCAGGTAGTCCTTGTCGTATGATGTGAGTACCGCCCGGAGTACGTAACGAGTGTGATCAGGGACGTGCTGACCAAAAACGCCGACCAGGGGCCATCACACCACCAGATGCCCCGCCCGTATTTTTATCCAAACTGCTTCATGTCCCGCGTTTGCTCACGGTATAATTCCCCGACTCGTAAAAAACAGGCGACGCAGGCAAGGCGGATCAAGGGAGCCTCCGGACCGCCAGCCTTATGCCTCAAAGGATTTTGGGGCAAGCAGGTTTAACGCCTCCACCACGCCGTCCCCGGATCCCGCACCGACGGCGATGGTCGCCTCTGCCCGGACATCATCAGATGCATTGCCCAGCGCGATGCTTGTTTCTGCCTTCCTGAACAGCGGAATGTCAGTGGCGCTGTCCCCAATGGCAATCACGTCAGAAGGGTCAATGGAAAGCATCCCCATCACCTCCTCAAAGCCCCGGCCCTTGTCAATCCCGTGCGAGTTGATGTGATACGCATACTGGCTGTCAGACAGAACCACGCCCAGCTTCCTCTCAGAGGCCAGGTTTCTGGCCAGTTCCAGCTCGAATGTTCTCTCAAGCACAACCTCGGTCATTCTGGGAAACACGGGCTTTTCTCTGACATTCTCGATTTCTGCCTTTATAATATCAAATGCCTGCCTGCACTCCCCGATGTTTCCCAGCAGCCTGTGCTCATAGTTTCCAAAGGTGATGCAGCCGCCGTTTTCGCCAACTGCAACGTTGGTGGTTCCTCCAAATACCGACAGCAGGTAACCCTCAACGGACGATCTTCCGGTAACAAAGATCACATTGTGGCCTTGGTTCTTGAGATGTCGCAGTGCATGCAGCGCATCCAGATGAATCCGCCCCCCGCCGTTCTCGGTTATGGTTCCGTCAATGTCGACTGCAAACGTCTTTGGTCTCACAGGATTACATGGCCGAGCCGGATAATATCTGCTACGTGGCAACAGCCCGGGCTCTGCAAGTTCAGGCATGAGTTTTGCCACCTCGGGGGGGATCCCTCCAAGGCAGATTCGTACCCGAGACCAGGAACGGCCTCGAGCGCCCGAGCTGTTACGCGTGAAAAATATCAGGGCATAAATGACTCCGGAGATGCCAGGCAGGCAGGGTGCAGGAAAAAGTCAGTCTGTGCAGTCGTGTCAAGTGGTGTGCATGAAGACCAATAGGATATTATTCAAAGGTGCCTGGACAAAAAGCGAACCAGATGGGAATTCCAGAAAAAATCAAGGCCATAGAGGACGAGATGGCAAAAACGCAGATCAACAAGGCAACAGAGCACCACCTCGGACTGCTAAAGGCAAAGATTGCAAAGCTAAAGCGCGAGCAGGAGGACAACATCTCAAAGAAGAGCGCGCAAAAGTCAGACGGGTTTGACGTGAGAAGGACGGGGGATGCCACCGTCGTCTTCATCGGGCTGCCAAGCGTCGGCAAGTCCACGCTGCTAAACAGGCTGACGGGCGCAAAGTCCAGTGTGGGCGCCTACCAGTTCACGACGCTGACCGTGGTTCCGGGAATGATGGAGTACCGCGGCGCAAAGATCCAGGTTCTGGATCTGCCGGGAATCATCAAGGGGGCCTCGAGCGGAAAGGGCCTGGGAAAAAGAATCCTCTCGGTTGCAAGGAGCGCGGATCTCGTCCTGCTGGTGCTAGACGTGTTCCAGCCGTACCACGAGGACGTGCTGATAAACGAGCTTGGCAACATCGGAATCAGGCTGAACCAGCTTCCCCCAAACATCACGGTCGAAAGGTCTGGAGCCGGTGGGATTGCAGTGGCCCAGCAGGTCAGGCTCACCAAGATTACAGAAAAGCACCTCAGGGATATCCTGCACCTGTACGGAATCACTAGCGCAAGGGTCGTGATTCGCGAGGATCTGACGTCAGAGCAGCTTGCAGATCACATTGCGGGAAACATAAGCTACTCAAAGGCGATTACGGTTCTCAACAAGATTGACCTGGCAGACGACGATTTCAGGGGGAGGCTGAAGGGGAGGCTGAAGACGGAGGTAATCGAGGTCTCTGCAAACTCCGACATCAATATCGAGCTGCTAAAGGAGGAGATTTACAAAAAGCTGAGCTTCATCAGGATATACATGAGGCCAAAGGGGGGCCAGACGGACTTTGAGGAGCCGCTGATTGCAAGGGAGGGGGATACGGTGGAGGACGTATGCAACAAGCTGCACCGCAGGATGAAAAGACAGTTCAGGTACGGAATGATCTGGGGCAGGAGCGTAAAGTTCGGCGGACAGAGAGTGGGACTGGACCACATCCTGCAGGACGAGGACGTTTTGACGATAATCAAGCTAAAAGGGGCCTAGTTTCTCAGAAGACTGGGATCAAAAGGGATCAGGAATTCGTGCACGGGTGACGTCGGGCACTGCACGGCAGAGGCAGAACAGCCGGCGGCTTTGCTCCCAAAACTGCACAATGCAAACGTAGAAGAGGCCAAAGACGTGCAGTTTGCAGTCATTTTAGCTGGTTTCAGGACAAGGAACCGCCGGCCGGGGGGGCGTCCATTGATCAGTTTACGATCAGAAATTGAATCTTTTTGGCAAGATTTCGTTGAGAATTTATTATCACTTGGTGTAATTTTGTTTAGTTTAGCTACTGAAAAACAATGATAATGCGAGTTTGTTAATGGCTACAAAACGAAAAGCAACTCCGAAGAGAAAGGCCGCAAAGAAAAAGGCAACTCCGAAGAGAAAGGCAGCCAAGAAGAAGACTGCAGCCAAGAAGGCAACTCCGAAGAGAAAGGCCGCAAAGAAAAAGGCAACTCCGAAGAGAAAGACCGCAAAAAGGCGAAGATAGTCACTTCTTCAAACTAACAATCGCCAGCAGCTGGCGATTTGTTTACCTTTTTATTATATACCCTTAAAATCAACTGAACATTTGTCCCGGCGGGGATTTTTGGCTGTTCTTCAGGTTGCTTTTTGCCACGGTGAATTTTTTTTCTGCCGGCAGGATTGAAAGCTTGATTGCGGTGTTAATCGCATAGTGCGGGGTTCCGTCTGGGTTTTTGTGGTTGATGGCTTTTCCAACCCTGTCCAGATCAACTTTGACCTTTACAATCGTTCCGTCCTCTAGCCTGAATGAGACGTACTCGTTTTCAACGCGCTTATAGTCTAGCATCTCAAAATCGATTTTTTCGTTTGACTGACTCATGCTATATGCTGGGTGTAGTTATTTGAAAAGGTTACTAGTAAAGATGGCTCATCAGCCTGATTTGCTCCTCGGTGGCAATGACGCCCTTTTCGGTCAGGACCTCCAGCAGTTCCTTGAGTAGTGCCTTTTGTGACTCGGACAGCCCGCTAGGGGAGCCCTTGTCGCCCGGGGGGCCCGGGGGGCCCTTGGGACCTGCCGGGCCGACCGGACCCTGCTCACCACGGGGGCCGGGCTCGCCTGCGGGACCTGCAGGGCCCTGCGGGCCGCGCTCGCCCTGCGGGCCCTGAATTCCCTGCGGGCCCTGCGGGCCCTTTTCGCCGGGCGGGCCCTGCGGGCCACGCTCGCCCTGCGGGCCCTGGGAACCCTGCGGGCCCTTGTCGCCTGCGGGCCCTCCAGGGCCCGTCGTGCCCTTGTCGCCGAGTGGGCCCTGCGGGCCCTTTTCGCCCTTTTCTCCCTGGGGGCCCGGAACACCGGTCAGTCCCTTTTCTCCTGCAGGGCCCTGTGGTCCCTGCGGTCCCTTGTCGCCTGCGGGACCTGCCGGGCCCGTCGTGCCCTTGTCGCCGAGTGGGCCCTTGGGGCCCGTCGGGCCCTTTTCGCCGGGCGGGCCCTGCGGGCCTGTAAGTCCCTTTTCCCCCTTGGGGCCCACCGGGCCGACCGGGCCCTTGTCGCCGAGGGGACCCTGCGGGCCCTTGGGGCCCTTTTCTCCTATCGGGCCCTGAAGGCCCTTTTCTCCTATCGGGCCCTGAGGGCCGGTTTGGCCCTTTTCTCCTGCAGGGCCCTTGTCGCCTGTCAGTCCCTTGTCGCCTGCCGAACCCTGCGGGCCCTTGTCGCCGACCGGGCCTGCAGGACCCCGCAGGCCTACCGGCCCCTTGTCGCCGGGCGGGCCGGTCGGGCCCTTTTCCCCCTTGTCGCCCACAGGACCTGTTGCGCCCTTGTCGCCCCTGTCGCCCCTGTCGCCGGTGACTCCCTTGTCACCCTTGAGTCCCTTTTCTCCGGTCAGTCCCTTGTCGCCTGCCGGGCCCTTGTCGCCCTGGGGGCCGGGCTGCCCCTGCGGGCCCTTGTCGCCGGGAATCCCCAGCGGGCCCCGATCCCCCTTTTCTCCCGGCGCACCCTGCGCGCCCTTGTCGCCCGGGGGGCCGGGCGGGCCGTCAGGACCCCTGCCGCCGGACGGACCCTGGGATCCCGATGCGGCAGGCCTTGATGGCTTCTCGGTTTTTTTAGGAGGCTCCGGCTCTGCAGGACGCGGCCTTGACAGGCGCACCTCAAATGACGAATGCAGTGACGAGAACTGATCCAATACTATTACCCAGAAAGACGCCAAGTCGGATACGGCGGCAGGGATGGGATTGGCGTCACTCCCGAGGATCTGTGAAAACGTGCCATCCTTTACCCTGAGGTGGAACGTATCCCTCCACAGGGCATCAAACGTGCGCCTTGAAATAGCGTCGCCGCCGGGCTTTTTGCCGGTGATCAGCACCTGGACCTCGTATACGCCTTCCTGCCTGAACGGGGCAGGTCCGCTTACCTCGATTTTGGGACTGTTAGACACTACTCGTCTCTTTGAGTATGAAGTATTTTTGCATTTTCATCAAATCAGCCTGTTGCACAACCCCGGTTTTAGGTGCAAAAGACTGATGTTTTTACGCGTTCAGGCACGGTTGTGCGGCAGGCTGCGTCAAACTACGGCGTGAGGCCACGACTCCCCCTGCCGGCCAGGCATGAAGGCCACAGATGCACGGGGATTCAGGCCTGGCTGCCCCAGGAGGGGGTGATCCCGTACCGATCACGGCAAAGCACCAGGCGTGCCACGGCAATAGTATTTATCTGCAAAACAGGGCAAGCTTGAATGATGAAGACTCCCTTCAAGAAGGCAAAACTCGAGCCGGAGCCGGAGGAGGACGAAGAGCCCAAGGTCGGCAGGACAACCAGCCTGGTGGATCCCAAGTACAACCTCAAGCGGCTCTACAAAAAGGGGACGAACCTGATGGCAGATGAAAAGCTGGAAGACGCCGTAGAGGTCTTCGAGCAGGCGCTGCGCATCGACCCAAGAAACGTCGAGACGCTGCTAAAGCTGGGATATGCAAGGTTTCATCTAGATGATCATTCCGAGGCGCTGAGGGTCTATGATCAGATTCTGGATATCGATGTTACAAACGCCGAGGCCTGGAACCTCAAGGGCCTGGTGCACTATGAGCAAAAAAACTATGCAAAGGCCCTTGACTCAAGCGAGAAGGCAATCGAGTCGGATCCGGAGTTTGGGATGGCATGGTACAACAAGGCATGCTTTCTCTCGCTGCTAAACCAGGTTCCCGAGGCAATCGAGTCGCTAAAGCGCTCAATTGAGATCGACGTAAAAAATGCAAGAAAGGCCGTAAAGGACAAGGACCTGATAAACGTAAGGGTCGAGGAGGGGTTTCGAAGAATTGTGGATGTCGTGGTCCTCGAATGCGTCAGACAGGGATACCATACGATTGGCTCCATCGTCTGGACCACGTTGCTAAACAAGGCAGACGCCGAAGAGTCGCTGCTAAAGCTGACCGAAAAGGGGCTGCTGGTAAAAAACGAAAAGCGCGAGGGGTTCCACAGGATTCCCGTCTACGACCTGTCGCCGGAGATTGCAAAGAAGGTCGGAAGGGAAAAGAGGGGGTTTCTGGGGCTTACCATAAAGAGGGAGCTTCCGGTGTCAGTTGCGAACCTCAAGGAGCTCAGCCAGGCAATCACCAACGTAAAGAACGCAATCGAGGAGGACGACGTCGGGGGGGTGATCAGGGAGTTTGACGAGTTCATCGATCCCAACAAATGCGGTCAGCAGATGATCGAGCAGTTCTTTGAGGAGCACAGGGAGATCAAGCTGTGGAAGATACGGCTAGAGGACAGGGCGGGGGAGTACCTCGAGGACCACAGGGAGAAGATGCTCACGATGTTTGACAACATCGAGGTAGTGGTTACAAAGCAGCTGAGAAGCCAGGTAGGCTAGCTATTCTGCAGACAGATCCCAATAGTTTGCATCAGGCTGCCGCTCGGTCGGCCTTTCCAGGCTCTTCCATTCCTTAAACGAGCGGACGTACAGCCTGACGTTTGGCAGGCCCGTGGACTTTAGCGCATAGTATGCAAGGCCCGAGAGCGTGCCCACGCTGCCGCAGTAGGTTATGATCTCAGAGCCGCCGGAGACGCCCCGGTTTTCCAGCAGCCTCCTCATCTCGTCGTGCGGGCGCAGTATCCTGTCCGGGGCCGCCAGAGTCCTGTACGGGAGGCTGATTGCGCCGGGGATGTGCTGCTCCAGATAGTTGAGCCGTTCGCGGTTGTCAATCAGGACGACGTCCCTGCGCCCCCTTGCGGCATCCAGATAGTCAGAGGTGGCCAGGATCCCGGGCTGCAGGTTCATGGAGTGATCCCTTGGCTGCACCTCGGGCACCGTACTGTCGCTTTCCAGGCCCATGGACTTCCACTGTTCATAGGTGGTCTCAAGCAGGCTGACATCAGAGTGCCCCACGTATTCAAGGGTCCACGCAACGCGCGATGCCAGGGCCCCAAAGGTGTCATCATACACCACCACGGGCGTCTCGTCATCGATTCCCATGGACTGGATCATCTTGTTGACGCGCTCGGGACTGTCGTCTGAGAGCAGGCTTGCCAGGGGCAGGTTCACGGAGCCCGGAATGTGATCCTGCATATAATCGCCCTCGCGGCGCACGTCAATCACGCGCACGCTCCTGTCCCGGATCTCCGAGCGCAGTGAATCAACGTCCTTTGTGGCCTTGACTGCACTCAAGCAGCACACTCACCCTTGCCGGTCTTTGTGTGATAGCCCGTGCTGGTTCCATAGTCAGAATAAAAGTCCGGATCCTCGCCTATCGCGGGAGGAGCTGCAAGCGGGGCCAGGATCTCCCTTAGATCGTCTAGCGACCTGACTTTGGAGTCCTCGTTGCCGCCCACGACCCTGTGTATCCAAGAGGCCAGCGTGTCACCGGGCTTTTTGTTTTCCCTGAACACCTCGATTACCTTCAGGATTACTGGAATCACGCGCTTTGCAGGAACCCTCATCGCGCCGGCGCCCAGCACGGTCTCGCCGTCAGAGCGCCCGCCCAGGGACATCATGTAGTTGGGATACATGTCCTTGCCGACCCTCCCGCCGCCGCCAAAGAATCCGATTGTTGCAATCCCGTGCTGCCCGCAGGAGTTCGGGCATCCGCTTATCTTGACCGAGGACTCCCTGAGATCGTCGTCCTCGTCCAGGCGCAGCTCCAGGAACTTTCTCTGGATTTCCTTTGCAAGCCTGTGCGAGTTGGTCAGCGCCAGGTTGCAGGAGGTCGTACCCGAGCATCCTATTGGCGAGGCCATCGTAAGCGCGCCGGACTTTGCAAGGCCGCTTGAGAGCAGCGCCGCGTAGAGGGACTGCATGTCATCGTCGTGGACGTAGCGCAGTGCGATGTTTTGTACAAAGCCGGTCCTTGCCATGCCCTCGGCAGAATAGTCCCGGATCAGCCCGGCAAGCGCGGCCAGCTGCGTTGCAGTGATGTCTCCGGCCTCCAGCGCAAGAAAGACGGTGTTGTAGCCTGCCTGCTTTTGTCCGAGTGTGTTGGTCCTGAGCCACCGGGCATAGCCGTCAGGCGCGCCGCTGCCGCCCTCGTCTGTGACCCGGATGGGCCTCCTGATTTCATTTTCAGTCAGGTCCACGTCCAGGCGGGTGATGACAGACTGGGTTGCCCTGACTATGGCACGCTCCCTTAGGACCAGGCTCTTGAAGCTGTCCCAGCCCATCTCGGCTACCAGGTACCGCAGCCTGTTTCTCGCAAGGTTTTTCCTGTCCCCCAACCTGTCAAACAGCCTCACCACTGCCATTGCAGTGTACAGCACGTCCTCGTCCGGGGTAAAGTCCTCCAGCTGATGGCCGACATATGACTTGTTACCCAGGCCGCCTCCTAGGAATATCTTAAAGCCGCGCTGCGGCCTGCCGCCGGCCTCCCTGATCTGCGGGACCAAGCCGACATCGACCATCCTGACCATGCCGTGCTTTTCACAGCAGGTAAAGGTAAACTTGAACTTTCTGGGCAGGTTCTGGGACATGGGGTTTCGCAGGAAGAACCTGGCGGTGGCCAGCGCATAAGGCGTGGCGTCAAACTCCTCGTCGGGGCACACGCCGGACATCGGACTGCACATGACGTTTCTTATGCTGTTTCCGCATGCCTCCCTCGAGGTCAGTCCGACCTCGGCCAGGGAGCGGAAGATCTCAGATACGTCCTCGAGAACCACCCAGTGAAGCTGGATGTTCTCCCGGGTCGAAAGGTGCGCACTGCCGATGGAGTACTGCTCGCTAAGCTGTGCGATTCTTTCCAGCTGTCTTGGGTAGACCTCCCCTGCTGGGAGCTTGATCCTGACCATTGCATAGTCGCTGGTCATCCGGGTCCCATAGGCGCCATGCTGCAGCCTGAACCGCCTAAAGCTGTCTGCGGGGTATTTTCCCTCCCTGAACAGCCTCACGGTCCGTGCAAAGTTGTCAGCCTCCTCAACCTGTGCCCAGTCAATCCTGGGCGGGAGATCTCGGTTTTTCTGCTGCTGTTGGGAGGCCAATACAGTGAAACCTTCCTCGGATTTGGTTATAAATTTTTGAATAAAGTAATTTTGGGTCAGCCGCAGGCGCAATGCGGCATGATTTGCCCCATGTTATGCGCAAGCCGGGGTTAGGGACTGCTAATCTCCGTGCGAGCCGGCAGCCCGATTGTGCCCCTCAGGGAATGGGGGCCCGGGTTCGATTCCCGGCCGGGCCTGCAAGGCACCCAAGAGTGCCGGGCACGGTCTGATGCTGCCCACATTCGGGGGCGCAGGCAGATCACCGAGGATCCGGCCTCGACTGGTACGGGACTCGAGCCCGCCCTGCGTCTGACTTGGCGCGTCTTGCTTGGCTTGCAAATGTGCGAAAGGTTTAATGTGTTTTAGAAATCAGGGCTAGCATGCAAGAGGCAGTCAGCGCGCAGTCAGAGGCAAAAATTTTTGCAGACGTCAGGGAGGTCGAAATTACACGAGCCATTGCAGAGGAGTTTCACAAGGTTCTAATCGACAGGGCAAGCTCTGATGTCATAATTATCGGCGCAGGTCCGGCAGGCCTTACGGCAGGCAGGGAGCTTGCACTCAACGGCTACAAGATCCTGGTCATCGAGCAAAACAACTACCTAGGCGGGGGCTACTGGCTGGGCGGATACATGATGAACCCCGTAACGGTGAGGGCCCCCGCCCAAAAGATCTGGGACGAGCTGGAGGTGCCATACAAGCAGGTCGGGGAGGGGCTGTACCTGACCCCGGGACCGCACGCTGTTTCAAAGCTGATCGCGGGCGCATGCGATGCGGGGGTAAAGTTCCTAAACCTTACAAAGTTCGATGATCTGGTCCTAAGAAATGAGAGGGTGGAGGGCGTCGTTGTCAACTGGATGCCGGTCTCGGCGCTTCCAAGAAACATCACATGCGTGGACCCGGTAGCCCTGGAGGCAAGGGTCGTAATCGACGCGTCAGGACACGACTCGGTCGCAGTAAAGAGACTCGTTGACAGGGGGCTGGCAGACTGGAAGGGAATGCAGCCGATGCACGTGGAATCCGGCGAGGATCAGGTGGTACTCAAGACAGGCCAGGTGTATCCGGGCCTGATTGCGGCTGGAATGTCGGTTACAGAGACGCACGGGCTTCCCAGGATGGGGCCGACGTTTGGCTCGATGCTCTTCTCAGGAAAACGTGCAGCAGAGATTGCCGCCCAGAAGGTAGAGGAGCTGGGAAGATAACATACCAGAGTGCCGTCCCGGTGTTGAAAGTCTCCAAGGTGGTTTTCTATGACGAGCCCTCGGTTCCCGAGATCAACCTGGACGGCCTGGTCGAGTTTGCCCGGAAAAACCTCAGAACAGACGTAGAGAAAAGGGGCCCCATCCTGGCATACGGCAGGCCGGATACGCCATCCATTGTAGCGGCCACCAGAATCTTCAAGCTCAGCGTGCCCTTTGTCAGGCACGAACCGACGCCGGAGGAGATTCGCTTTGAGGAGAAAAACATCAGGGACACCGCAAACAATCCCAACATCACATACTATGACGGAATTGAGCTGCAGAACGCGCTGGGGCAGCTGATCCCCCAGGGCGAGCTTACCCGGGATATCCTCCACGTGATTTTTACAAACAAGCTGGGCTGCACGTACGATTATTCAGACTATAGGTATCATGGGCGTGCGGTAATATGCTCAAATCCGGCAGTCATCTCCACGACCGGGATGATCGAGGCGCCTGCAAAGCCGAGGGAGTACTATGCAGAGTTGATCACAAACTCGAGGCTGGGGGTAAACGTGGAGGCCCTCAGGGAAAAATACGCTGGAACCTTTCTGGAGTACCACGATAAGAGGCTGGGTGCCGTCGCAGAGGGCTATTTTCTGCAGGCGCTGCTCTACTATGTTTCAGGCGAGCCCTTTTGCGACGACCGGGACTGCAGGCTGTTCAATGCGCACTGGCAGGCGGATCTGCTGCATGCACAGCTCGGCGTCAGAAGGCTGTGCAAAAGGCATCAGAAGATCCTGGACTCGGTCAAGGGCCGGCACGAGGCAGGTGGGCAATAGCTGAAAACGCGGCGCCGGAATTCCAGCTGGCTGCCAGCCATGCAGGAATTATACTATACTGATGACCATTGAAAATTTCGCCTGAGGGCGGCTGCCTTGTGAGGGTTTATGGATCTCCGCCATAACCACTTGACACGAACAAGACGAAAATCCCCACGGATGCCATGCATGTCGAAAAGGATAACAGGGTTTATGCCAGAATCATAGCGGTGCGCTCCGTGCTGCTTGGCAACACCACCGCACAGGCCGCAGAGATTGCCAACGTGACACAGCGTACAGTACAGATGTGGATCAAGAGATTCGAGCTTGACGGCATTGACGGCCTCCGTGACTCCCCTGACAGGGGCAAAAAGCCAAAGGTTCCGGTCGGCAGGATAAAAAAGATCGCCGCGAGGCTGCGCAGGATGGAAAGCTAACCCTGAAGAAGCTGCACAACTGGGTGGTGGATCACCTCAAAAGGGCCGTCTCGGAATACTTTAGGAGTAATAGATTAGCCCCTGCCTATACTGACGATCATTGAAAATTTCGCCTGATTGCACGTCTTGTGAAGGTTTAT